>NZ_QUIB01000020.1:0-66258 GCF_003480025.1 Clostridium sp. AM46-21 | reverse complement strand
ATAATTTATTGTTTTGAACAATAAAGTCTAAACCACAGATTCCCCCTATAATTCATTTTTCCATAATTTATTGTTTTGAACAATAAAGTCTAAACCACAGATTCCCCCTATAATTCATTTTTCCTAGTTTATTACCTATTTTTTTTGTACAATTATATAAATTATTTAATAATTAATTTTGGAATTTTTTGTGCTTCGATATAGTATTTAATAATTAATTTTGGAATTTTTTGTGCTTCGATATAGTCAGATCCTCTAAAAATCAACGGAGATTGATTTGGGTCAATTATCTGGATTGATGGTGAGAATATTATTTGATTAAATTTACCAACTAATATATGTATATTTATTGAATAACTATTTTTCAATAATGGTGAAACTAAATAAATATTGCACGGATTGAGTATGTTAGCTTTCATATTTTGATCTTTTTTAATTATGAAACTACCTAATCCGCCAGATGAATAATTATCTTGAATTACAAATTCATTTTCTTGTGGAAATAATTTTTTAAAATTAGAAAAGGTACATTCACTTCCAGTAACAGTACAAAATGATGGTACATCAATAAGATTTTGGGCCCATACACGAACTAATGTTTTGTTTGATAGCCAATCAAGCAATTCTCTTGAATTAATATTTAAAATATGCTCTTTGCATTCCGGAAATTTGTTTATGACTTCATATGCATAACTCTGGTTATAAAAAATAAAATTATATTTGTCTAATCTGTATTTTATATTTTTTATAATAAAATTTATAAACACATTTTTGTCATAAACACGTGAATGTTTTGGGCAACAATATATATTGCCATTTGTTCCATCTCCATAGAAGGTAATGGAACCATTAAAATAATGACCTGTATATGCCATATCTGACTGATACTTTCCAATGAACATTAAAAACATTTATTAATCCCTCCGCAATTATTTTGATTATTATTTGGGGCTAAAGAATACCTGTGTAATTTATAAAACTTATAGATGATATAATTTAAGTATTATTCATCCTTTAGATTGATAATATAAGATTATCCATCATCCTATTTATCCATCACCCCACCTCCAAAATTCCCCTTGCCAAAATCCAGATTTGCGTTATCATAGTAAAAACAAAAGATAGCAAATTCGTTTTGAAAGGAAGTTGAAGATATATGACAAAGACAGGATTGGTTTTAGAAGGCGGTGGCATGCGTGGCATCTATACTGCCGGCGTACTGGATGTATTTTTAGATCATAATATTACAGTGGATGGCGTGATCGGCGTATCGGCGGGAGCTATTCATGGAGCATCTTTCGTATCCAAGCAGCGTGGAAGAAATATTGCATATAGCTTGGAATACCGAAACAATAAGGAATATATGAGTTTGAAGTCATTGCTGAAAACGGGAAATTTATTTGGCGTTGATTTTTGTTATGATCGGCTGCCGAATGAATTATACAAATTCGACTATGATGCATTCGAGGAGAATCCAACGAGATTTTATGTATGCTGTACAAATGTAGAGACCGGACAGCCGGAGTATCTGGAATGTACGGATCTTCGAAAGGATATGGACAAGCTACGTGCATCAGCATCACTTCCAATCGTGTCACAGATTGTAGAAGTAGATGGCAAGAAGTTATTGGATGGCGGAACTGCAGACAGCATTCCGATCTTCCAGTTCAGGAGAATGGGATATCGAAAAGATATCGTAGTTTTGACCAGACCGGAAGGTTACGTCAAGGAAGAAGACAGCATGTTGAAGCTGGAAGCAATCCGGTATAAGGAATATCCGGAGTATGTGAAACGAATAGCCATGAGGCATTTGTATTATAATAAGACATTGGAGAAGCTGGCTGAACTGGAACAGAAGGGCGAGGTTCTTATTATCCGTCCGAGTGTACAGATCGACATATCAAGAACGGAAAAGGATGATAAGAAGATTCAGGCAATGTACGATCTGGGCGTGTATGATGCACAGAATAAGATCGAGGAAGTGGCTGAATTTCTGAAATAATGCATAAATATCTGGCTGATATAAAAAGATTGTTATGATTTTGGTATCAGAGTTTGGATAGATACAGAAATATTTATTTGTCAGTTTCTTACTATGGCTATAAGGCAGGATGTCTGCATATGAAAAATGATAATGTTCAAGGTAAAACTGACAATACGAAGGATAAGGCACAGGAGAATCATGTGAAAATGACAAAGACTCCTGTGCCTTCTCTTATTTTGCGATTATCGTGTTCAACCATTGTCAGTATGCTTGCCGGAACGACGTACAATATCGTAGATATGTATTTTGTTTCGGACCTTGGAAACAGTGCAGTTGCGGCAGTTGGGGTTTTATTTTCGGTACTTGCCATGATACAGGCGGTAGGGTATACATTTGGCATGGGTGCAGGCAGCAGAATATCCCGATTTTTAGGTGAACAGAAAGAAAAGGAAGCAGGCAGAGATGCACTGGTTGCGGTCTTAATGTCGCTGATTGCCGGACTTATACTGATGGGAGCAGGATTTCTGTGGCAGAAACCGTTGGTTGAGTTCCTGGGATCGACGGATACGATCGCGACATTTGCATTAGATTATGGATTCTGGATCCTGCTTACAGCGCCGGTTATGTGTGTGTCGTATGTACTCAACAATGTTCTGCGGGCGGAAGGAATGCCCGTCTGGGCATTGGTTGGAATTGGAAGTGGTGCTGTCTTAAATGCAGTCTTAGATCCGATTTTGGTGTCAGATTTGGAACTTGGAATCCGCGGAGCGGGAATCGCGACATTTTGTGGACAGAGTGTAAGCCTTGCTATTATGCTGATCGTAATGCTGAGCGGGAAAAGCGTGATCGGATTAAGGGGGCAGAAAGGGAAGCCGTTCAGGCAGACGGCAGCCGATATTACGAGAACAGGTATTCCGTCTTTCTTCCGTCAGGGGCTGGTCTGTGTGGCGACCATCCTGTTGAATCGGGCAGCCAGAGCATATGGGGATGATGTGATAGCTGCGATATCAGTATCAAATAAAGTATTTGCCATATTATTTGCAGTCATGGTCGGATATGGGCAGGGCTTTGCACCGGTGGCCGGTTATAATTATGGAGCAAAGAAGAATGATAGAGTAAGAAAAGCGATCATATTTACGATTCTAAGTCAGGTCATTGCATCGGCTGTTACAGGTATTCTTGTGTGGATATTTGCATCCTCGATTATCTCATTATTTGGGGAAAATGCGGCACTTGAGCTGGGGGTTCTTTCTCTTCGGATGCATGCGGTATCATTGCCATTTATGGCGGTGTGTCTGGTCAGCGGTATGTTATTTCAGGCAATAGGGGAGATCGGAAAAGCCATTCTCATATCCTCCACCAGACAGGGAATCTTTTTCCTGCCATTGATTTGGCTTCTTCCGATGTATTTTCAGGAAACAGGCGTGGCTCTTACGCAGGGAATCTCCGATGTACTGTCAGGGGTATTTTCATTGCCGTTTATACTTGTGGCGATTCATATGTGTAAAAAAACAGGTAGAAAATAGCTACATTTTTTAACAGGGCATTTACAGGAAATCTCCACCAAGAAAAAGATAGACATTTTTGGATGTGAATGGTATGCTTTAAGGTAAGATTGTGACGGTGGAAGCCATGTTCGACAGGCGGCTTTCATCCGGAAGACAGCTTCAGGAAGGTTGTGACACATGGAGTATATATTTGTGGATTTTGAGATGAATCAGATCGATAATTCTCATCCCGATGAATTAAAAATTTGCAAAAATGAAATAATTGAAATAGGAGCTGTTAAGCTGGACGATACATATAAGGAGATTGATTCATTCAAGACTTATGTAAAGCCGGGAATTACGCCTGTGACATCCAGAATAACAAATCTTACCGGGATCACAAATGAGATGGTAGACGATGCACCGGATTTTGCGATTGCGATGGATCGGTTCATTGCATGGGGCTTAAGCGCGGATGTGATCTATGCATGGAGTGAGAATGATCTGCGGCAGTTTAACCGGGAACGCAAGTTAAAATCCTACAATAACCCGGATGCACAGAAGCTTGCATCCAAATGGAAGGATTTCCAGAAGGAATTTGCACGTATGCTTGGAACCAGAAGAAGACTGGCACTGTCAGATGCGGTATTCTATCTGGGAGAAGATTTTCAGGGAAAAGAGCATGATGCATTGTGGGATGCCAGAAATACAGCAGAAGTATTCGTTCTTTCAAAGGACAGGGAGAAGTTTGAGAAGATCATGGCTCCAATTATGAATGCTTATAAACCAAAAGAGAATATGACCTATTCCATAGGAGATGTATTTGGAAACATCAATCTGCCGGAATAAATGGTCTTGGCATGATTGAGCAGACACGTTCTATGTGCCTGCTCAAAAAAATGTAAAAAGAAAGCAGAGGAAATTGAATTTGGAACTGAATAATTCGAATATGAAAAAGCTCATAAAACTGATCATTATAACTGTATTAGTCGTATTTTGCGTATTTCGTTTTGATAAAATCTATGCCTGCGGTACATGGATCATCGGGTTGCTTATGCCGTTTGTGATTGGATTTGCGATTGCGTTCATTCTGAATGTGCCGATGAAGGGATTTGAAAATCTGTTATTCCGAAATGAAAAAAGCAGATGGTATCGGTTCCGGAGACCGGTCTGTATGGTGCTTTCCCTTATCTGTGTTGTTCTGGTGATTGCTTTTGTGATCACGATGCTGATACCGGAGGTCAGCCGGACAATTACAGCGATCGGACAGCAGTTTCCGTCTACGATGGAGGCAATTAAGAATTGGGCGGTGAATCTGGCAGCGGGATATCCGGATATCGTTGACCGGATCATGGAGATTGATATTGCATGGGATAAGGTGAGTGAGAGTGCGATCAATCTGATAAAGAATGGAAGCGGAAGCCTGTTGTCATCAACATTTAATTTTGCAACCTCTGTTGTCAGCGGTATAGTCGATTTTGTGGTTGGATTATTTTTCGCAATCTATATTCTGGCACAGAAGGAGAACTTGAAGCGTCAGACAAAGGGTCTGATATATGCGTTATTTAAAGAGAAAACAGCAGATAAGATCATCAAGACCTGCGTTATGGCAGATGAGACATTTGCAAATTTCATAACCGGACAGTGCCTGGAGGCATGTATTCTGGGCTTGATGTTCTTTGTATCCATGAGTGTCCTTAGTATTCCATATGCACTGACGGTCAGTGTTACGATTGTGGTAACGGCATTGATTCCGGTCTTTGGTGCATTTATTGGATGTGGTGTTGGTGCATTTCTCATTCTGGTTGACGATCCGAAAAAGGTACTGGTATTTTTGATCCTGTTTATCATACTGCAGCAGGTCGAGGGAAATCTGATCTATCCGCATGTGGTAGGCGGTTCCGTCGGACTTCCATCTATATGGGTGTTGGTTGCAGTTATCATTGGCGGAGATCTGATGGGAATTCTCGGAATGCTGATATTTGTACCGTTATCCTCTGTCTTATATGCACTGGTGAAGGAATTCGTACTTATGAGATTGCGGGAAAAGGGAGTCGCCTGGGAAAAGTATGGAGAACCTTACGCTTCGTCGGATGATGGCTGGAGGGAGAAACCCCGGAAGCGGAAGCAGAGACGACAGTCCAGACGCATGAAAGAGAAAAGAAGCAAGGAAAATGCCTGAGAGAAACGAGCTGGATAAAACAGGGCAAATGCCTGTTTATATAGACAAATGAAGAAAGAAGGATAATTTAAGATGTACAGAGATATAGCGAAATTGGTATTATATAGAAATCTGGGTGAGAACAGTATTCTGATGAAGCTGTCCGGGATATTTGAGGATTTTGACCGCGGAGACTGTCCGAATGCGGAGCTGGTTGCAAGGATCTACGACCAGATCAAGCGGTTGCTGGATCTTGCTACCGATTATGGATTTGACACAAATCTGTGGCACAATTATCTGGCATTTATTCTTATCACAAATGAGAATTCATTCTCTATGACGAGTGAAAAAGTGGGTGCCAATGACGGAACCGTTAATTATTTTGCAAAAAATGATTTCAAGATCTTCAAGAAGCTGTTTGATTTTGATTTCTCTGAGATCGAGGAAGCGTTGGATATTGACTGCTTCACGATCGTGAATAATTATAAAGCCATCGGCAAGAAAGAACGTATGTATAATAAGAATGTCAGCACAAAGGTACAGGATATCAGCCGTGCGATCGAAGGGGCAAAGGATGAAAATGATATCTTCAAGATCGTGACGGATTTCTATAAGGCATATGGTGTTGGAATGTTCGGACTGAACAAGGCATTCCGTATCGTTCATCCGACAAATGGAGATATGCAGTTTGTTCCGATCAATAACACAGAGGATGTTCGTCTGGATGATCTGATCGGATATGAAATCCAGAAACAGAAGATCGTGGAGAATACGGAAGCCTTTGTTGCAGGACGTAAGGCAAATAATGCGCTGTTATTTGGCGACAGCGGAACCGGAAAGTCAACAACGATCAAGGCGATCATAAATGAATATTACGATCAGGGACTTCGTATGATCGAGATCTATAAGCATCAGTTTCAGGATCTGTCTCAGGTTATTTCCCAGATCAAGAACCGTAACTATCGCTTTATCATTTACATGGATGATCTGTCCTTTGAGGAGTTTGAGACAGAATACAAATATCTGAAGGCAGTCATCGAAGGTGGCCTGGAGATCAAGCCGGATAATGTTCTGATCTATGCGACTTCGAACCGTCGTCATCTGATCCGTGAAACATGGACAGATCGTACCGATCTTGAGAATAACAATGGTATGCACAAGAGCGATACGATGCAGGAGAAGCTGTCACTGGTCAATCGCTTTGGTGTTACGATCAATTACAGCAAGCCATCACAGAAGGAATATTTCCAGATCGTTGTAGGTCTGGCAGAGAAGAACGGCATCCATATGACAGAGGAAGAACTGTGTGCGGAAGCAAACAAATGGGAGCTGTCGCATGGTGGAATCTCCGGTCGTACAGCCCAGCAGTTTATCAACTATCTGGCAGGAAAACAGGAGTAATGCAGCATGACAAAAAAAGAAAAACAGCAGGTCGCTGAGATCTGCCGGATCTTGAATGAGACATATGGAACAGATTACAAGTGTTATCTGAATCATGAAAATGCATGGCAGCTTCTGATCGCAACGATGCTGTCGGCACAATGTACAGATGCCAGAGTAAACATCGTAACAAAAGATCTGTTCGTGAAATATCCGACCTTGCAGGCATTTGCCGATGCAGATATCAAGGAACTGGAAAAGGATATTTACTCGACTGGATTTTATAAGAATAAAGCGAAGAATATAATTGGCTGTGCAAAGAAGCTCATCAGTGAATATGGCGGAGAAGTGCCGAGTGATATCGAGAGCCTGACGAAATTAGACGGTGTTGGAAGAAAAACCGCAAATGTGATCCGTGGCAATATCTACCACGAGCCAAGTATCGTCGTTGATACACATGTAAAACGTATTTCCAGGCTTCTTGGGCTGACAGATAGTGATGATCCGGTGAAGATCGAGCATGAGCTTATGGAAAAGCTTCCAAAGGAACAGTGGATCTTATATAATATTCAGATCATTACACTTGGAAGAACGATCTGTATCGCCAGACGACCAAAATGTGCCGAATGCGCGCTGAACCGTGTGTGCCCATCGGCAAATGTAACGGAATAAGCAGTTGGCAGAATCTGGCACAAATGCTAAATTGCTATAAAATAATGCTATTATATCTGGACAAAGTGAAAATTCAGCGTTAATCTATACATGATGTCGCTGCATAAGACGGAAAAAGGTCTGATGTGGGGCGGATAATATCAGAAAATTATAAGTTTAAAATATAAAGGAGAAATGGGAAATGATCAATTTAAGCAGTTCAAAGGGTAAAAAGGTAGCATCTGCAATTATAGTTGGAATCCTGGTAGCAGCTATGGT
This sequence comes from Clostridium sp. AM46-21, assembly GCF_003480025.1. Taxonomy (NCBI): domain Bacteria; kingdom Bacillati; phylum Bacillota; class Clostridia; order Eubacteriales; family Clostridiaceae; genus Clostridium; species Clostridium sp. AM46-21. Next base: position 58,316 of record NZ_QUIB01000020.1, on the reverse strand, counting down.
AATCGGTATGCTTGCATATGCATTCTAAAAGGTATCAGGGATGAATAAAGAAAAGTTTCGATTTATACAGCAGAAGCGGTCAATCTTAAGATCGTTGAATAAACAGGAACATTCTGACGTAACACAAGCCGGCATAGGAGATGACTATAGCCGGCTTGTGTTGTTGGATAGTGAGCTTGCAGTAACGGAAGGACTCTGCCTTGCAAATGCACTGGGTACGGTGACTTCGGATGTTATCAAACAATATAATAAATTACGGCTTGGCGGGTATCAGCCATTTGCACTTACAGATACGGTTATGATGCCGGAAAATGACGAGAAGAAGATGAAGAAGATCCTGCGGGAGCTTTCTGATCTTGCGAAGGAGCTTCATGTAGATGTCGTGTATGGAGATACTGCGATCAGCGGGATATTCAAGGAGCCTGCGGTAACTGTAACGATGTATGGACGAAAGATATCGCAGGGCGAGAAAAATGCAAAGATCAAGCCGGATATGGATATCGTTATGTGCGGACAGACCGGCATCCTTGGAACCCTGCTTCGGGTAAGGGAAAGAAAAGAAGAGCTTCTGACCAGATATTCTGAGGAATATCTTCGCACAGCAGAGCAATTTGACCGGTTATTACTTATGAAGAATCAGGGAGATATTGCGATGGCATGTGGCAGTATATATGCACGCCACATCTCAACAGAAGGAGTATATGGCGCATTATGGGAACTGGCAGAGGCTGGAAATGTCGGGCTTCGGATCAGCCATGACCATATACCGATCATGCAGGAAACCATTGAGATCTGTGAATTTACCGGGGATGATCCATACCGGATCGATGGATGTGGAGCAGCGTTATTTGTCACAGCAGATGGTGGAATGTTAAGTAATCGTCTGTATGAAGCCGGATTTGAGGCTGCTGTGATCGGCAGAACAACAACCGGACATGACCGCGTGATCATCCACGATGGAGAGGAAAGCTTTTTGACACCATAAGAGCGAAGGGAGAAAAACATGTTAAATATCGTACTTCATGAGCCGGAGATGCCGGCAAATACAGGAAATATAGGACGTACCTGTGTGGCAGCAGGTGCAAGACTTCATTTGATCGAGCCTCTGGGCTTTCAGATCAACGAGAAGCAGTTAAAGCGTGCGGGTTTGGATTATTGGGACAAATTAGATGTAACGATCTATGATGATTTCAATGATTTCCTTGAAAAGAATCCGGGCGCAAAGATCTATATGGCAACGACCAAATCCAAACAGAAATATACAGATGTAAACTATGAGGAAGATGCCTACATCATGTTCGGAAAAGAGAGTGCAGGAATCCCGGAGGAGATTCTGTTAGACTATAAGGAAACAGCAGTCAGGATTCCGATGTTCCCGGAGATCCGTTCCCTGAATCTGGCAAATTCTGTAGCAATCGTGTTATATGAGGCACTCAGACAGCAGGGCTTCCCAGAGCTTGAGACGAAGGGACAGCTTCACCATTATGAGTGGTAAAAAGGAGTATTTATGAGTACATACATGGTAGATGGAAAGAAAATGATGAATATCTGTATCCTTGAGATTCTTCGGAAATATACGGATTCCGAACATACAATGGATCAGAAGGATATCATAAAGAAGCTGGAAACCGAATATGGAATGAAGGTTGACCGGAAATCCGTCAAGAGCAATCTGATGAATCTGGTGGATTTTGGTTATAATCTGGAATGTACGGAGATTGAACGTGAAAATAAAAACGGAGAGACCGAGATCCTGACAAAGGACTGGTATTACAATCATGAATTTGATGATGCTGAGCTTAGAATGTTGATCGACAGTATTTTATTTTCAAAGACGATACCGAGAAATCAGGCACAGGAGCTGATCGAGAAGATCAAGGGGCTTTCGAATGTGTATTTCAGTGCGAAGGTACAGCATGTGTGCAATCTGCCGGGGTTATCACATACCGATAACCGTCAGACCATGTTAAATGTTGAGATGATCGATGATGCGATCAGTGAGGGCAAGAAGGTTGCATTTCTCTATAACACCTATGGTATCGATAAACAGCTTCATCCAAGAAAGGATACGAAGTATATCGTAAATCCATATCAGATGGTTGCAAATGAGGGCAAATATTATCTGATCTGCAATTATGATAAATATGACAATCTGTCGAATTACCGGATCGATCGTATGACGGAGATTGAGATATTAGATGAAAAGGTCAAGGATAAAAGTCTGGTAAAAGGGATGGAGCATGGACTGAATCTGCCACAGCATATGGCGGAACATCTCTACATGTTCAGTGATCCCGCAGCTACGATTGTATTAAAGGTTCAAAAAGGGAATATGGGTGATATTGTAGACTGGTTTGATAAGAACTTTGAAGTGTTGTCACCAAAATTTGTTCAGAACAATTATCCAGATAACTTTAATCCTGAGACAGATGCCAATAAGGCGTTTATCCGTGTGACCTGCAGCCAGAATGCCATGTTTCACTGGGCGATGCAGTACGGAACCAGCGTAGAGGTCATAGAGCCTGCAGATCTCCGCGAGCGTATCCGTGATGCTGTAAATGAGATGGCAGAACGATATAAATAATGCCTCCTATTAATGGAGACATTTTGAGTAAGACATAAAATAAAGCCCCACACGCTCTTGCCTCTATGATGGATAGGAGTTGAAACATCAGTGGAACTTTCGTTATGAGGTTTGCACTAGCTGTCAGCATCAAGCCCTTGTTTGAGCCTTATAAGGCGAGTTTGGGCGACTGCTGACAAATCAGCGTGCGAACCGAATAGAAAGTGTAGCGAGTTTCAACTCCTATCCATCATAGAGGCAAGAGCGGGTGGGGCTTTTGTTAGTTCTTCTTAATACGGAACTTTCCGTTGGAGATATATTGTGTATCTTCTTCCTTCTTCACATGTACGGCTTTGATCGGAATTTGCATTTCCTTCTGCATAGGGAGAGAGAAAATGAATTCACTTCCTTCGCCAACCTTACTGGTGAGGGTGATATTCTCACCATGCGCCTTGATGATCTCTTTTGTGATGGCAAGTCCGAGACCGGTTCCGGTCTTATCCTTTCCGCGGCTTGGATCCGTTTTATAGAAACGGTCAAATACTTTCTTGATCGATTCCGGTGGAATTCCGACACCCTCATCCTTGACACTGACAAAGATTTTATCGGATTTTTCTGTGACCTGAACCGTAATCTGCCTGCCTTCCGGGGTGAATTTGATCGCATTGTCAACCAGATTGTAGATAACCTGCTGGATTCTTGTACGATCCGCATAGACAATGGTATTGTCGGTATGGAAGATTGCATGCAGATAAATGCCTTTGTCCTGGCAACGACCTTCAAAGGTGTTGATCGTAGGAAGAATAATGCTCTTGATATCAAAATTCGACTTATCAAGCTGGAGATCAAAGGAGTCGAAGTTGTTCAGTTCCAGAAGTCCCTGTGTCAGCTTGGTCAGACGCTTTGTCTCATTTAATACGATCTGTAGATATTTCTCATGCTTATCCGGTGGAATCGTTCCGTCAATCATGGCTTCAATATATCCTTTGATCGAGGTCAGAGGAGAACGGAAGTCGTGGGATATATTGGAAATGAAAGACTTTCGGTATTCATTGGAACGACTCAGCTCGTCTGCCATTTCCTCCATATATCGTGCAAGTTCACCAAATTCGTTATCGGTATGCACATCAATTCGCGCATTGAAATTTCCGGCGGCATACTGCTTGGAGGTTGCAATGATTTCACGGATTGGTTTTAATGTACTGTTCGTGATCAGCATTAAGGCGATCAGAGACAACACCACAATGACCAGAAATGGCATATAGGTGGATGCAAATGTTTTTTGCGCAATATCCTTGATAAACTGCAGTGACAAGTGAATGGACAGCAGTCCTGCATAGGATTTATCCTGATAAACAGGGGTACTGAGGCTTAAGGTTTTGGCTGAAAAGCAGCCGTTCAGCGTACCGGTTTTTACTGTCTGGGAATATATATCCGTCCGGTCATAAAAATCAGTGATCATCATATCTTTTGCAGCAGGACTTTCACTGTTTGAACAGTATATGATTTCGCCATTTGCAGTAGAAAGCCAGATCTCTGCGTTCATATCAGCAGCATGTTCATCCAGCTTCTGATAAAACGTATCCTTATCGATCAGGCCGTTCATATAATCCGTTACGGTGGTGCTGATGATAAGCTTGGATTCTGTTTTCAGATTTTGTTCTGTGTTGCTTAGCAGCTTTGACTGTGTCATATTGACGGTATACAGAGCAAGTACACTGAAGATTACAATGACCAGCAGGACAAAGCCGACAACAATCTTATCAAAAATCGTTTTTTTCATGGTCATTTAACCTCAAATTTGTAACCGATTCCCCATACTGTAAAAATGGACCAGTTATATTTATCGGTCAGTTTTTCGCGCAGACGTTTGATGTGTACATCAACGGTACGGGTGTCACCGACATATTCGTAGCCCCATAATTTGTCCAGAAGCTGTTCTCTGGTAAATACCTGATTTGGACGGCTTGCAAGGAAATACAGCAGTTCCAGTTCTTTTGGCGGCATTTCCAGATTTTTGCCCTCTAATGTAACGGTATAATTTGAAATATTAACGACCAGATTATCATACTCGACATAGGTGCCGATATGATCGGCATTTGTCGGATTATAGTTCTGGAAATTATCCGTCCGTGAGTTGCAGCGGCGAAGCAATGCACCGACGCGGGCAACCAGTTCGTTGGAATCAAAGGGTTTTACGATGTAATCATCGGCACCGATCTTAAGTCCGAGCACCTTGTCAAATACCTCACCTTTTGCGGATAACATGATGATCGGTACATTGGACTGCTTTCTGATTTCCGTACATACCTGATAGCCGTCCATGCCCGGAAGCATGACATCTAATAGGATGAGATTTGGCATAAATTCGACAAATGCCTCCAAGGCAGAAGCTCCGTCTGCGGCAATCTGTGTTTCATAACATTCTTTATTCAGATAAAGTGAGATCAGTTCGGCGATGTTTTCGTCATCGTCAACGATCAATATTTTTTCTTTGTCCATATAGTTCTCCTTGTTGTTGTGTATTTTATAACTCTACAATCGTAACGCCGGCTTCGCCCTCCCCGTACTCACCCAGACGGAAGGATTTGACGTATGACTGCTTGCGCAGATAGTCATGGATGCCTTTTCTGAGTGCTCCGGTGCCTTTTCCATGGATGATCCTTACCTTGTGCAGGTGAGCCATCATGGCATCATCGAGATAACGGTCAACCAAAGAGGTAGCTTCGGCTACAGTCATACCGAGTACATTGATCTCCGGCTGGATATTTAAAGCCTTGCCCATTCCACGTTTATTATTGATCGATACCTGAGCGTTGTTCTGCTTTGGTGTCTCGATGATCACAAGATCAGAAGCAGGAAGCAGAGAGCTTAAGATGCCCATCTGAACCTTGATATTTCCCTTTGAATCAGCAGGAGCAGTAACCGTTCCTGTTGTATCCATGCTGATAACATGCACGGTATCTCCGGCTTTGAAATCCTTTGCCGTATGATGGGAGGTTATGGATTTGCGTTTCTCCGGTGTCATCTTCCGGTAATCGTCCATCTTGGTACGGAGCTTTTTTCGTTCATTCTCCATCGTGCTCGCATCTGCCTTATGAGGATTTGTTGTCCATTTGTTATAATTTTTAATGGCTGAATCTGCCATTTCCTTTGCTTCTTCCAGGATATCAGCCGCTTCCTCTCTTGCATCTGCAAGGATCTGAGCCTTCTTGGCAGAGAGTTCGTCATCCTTTGCTTTTGCCCGTTTCTGAAGCTGTCTGGCTTCTTCCTTAAACTGCGCAATCTCCGCTTTGTCCCGTTCAATCTCTTTTCGGCTGTTTTCCAGGTCGGACAGCAGTGTTTCAAAATCAACCTTGTTGCTGTCGATATTTGTCTTTGCCCGTTCGATGATATCGTCGGATAAGCCTAATTTCTTAGATATTGCAAATGCATTTGATTTGCCGGGAATACCGATGATGAGCCGGTAAGTCGGCATCAGTGTTGCTACATCGAATTCACAGCTTGCATTCTGAACGCCCGGAGTCGACATGGCAAATAATTTCAGTTCACTGTAGTGCGTGGTAGCCATGCAGCGGATGCCCTGATCGTTTAAGCTGCTTAAGATCGCGATCGCAAGTGCTGCACCCTCGACCGGATCGGTTCCACCGCCAAGCTCATCGAAAAGGCACAGTGTGTTCGGTGTCACATGGTTCATAATATATACGACATTGCTCATGTGGGAGGAGAAGGTCGAGAGACTCTGCTCGATGCTCTGTTCATCTCCGATATCAGCAAATACATCATCAAATACATTCAACCTGGAACCATCCAGTGCCGGAATATGAAGACCGGACTGTCCCATCAGAGTAAACAGACCTAGTGTTTTTAAGGATACGGTCTTACCACCGGTATTCGGACCGGTAATGATCAGCAGATTATAGTCCTCGCCCAGCTTGATGTCGACCGGAACAACGGTGTGTTTGTCTAAAAGTGGGTGGCGCCCCTGTTTAATGTCCACGATACCGTCCGTATTAAAGATCGGTTCGGTTCCTTTATAGGATCTTGCAAAATTCGCTCTGGCAAATATAAAGTCCAGATCGGTCAATGTCTCAAAGTCAAATTTAATATTTTCATATTCGGATGCAGCCTGAACCGACAGATTCTCAAGGATCTTTTCAATCTCTGCCAGCTCCTGATTATCCAGCTCTTTTAACTGGTTGTTCAGATTAACTACCGCCAGAGGTTCGATAAATACTGTATTTCCGCTGGATGACTGGTCATGGATCATGCCAGGAAAACTGTTCTTATATTCCTGTTTGACCGGGATGCAGTATCTTCCGTTACGCATCGTGATCAGGTTATCCTGAAACATCGTCTGCTTGCTCTGGTCGGTTACAAGTTTGTTCAACTGGTTATGTAACTTTTCATTTGTCAGTTTTTTGTTCCGTCTGACCGCCTTCAGACCGGACGATGCATCGTCTGCGATCTCGGATTCTGACAGGATACAGCGGTGGATCTCCTGACTTAAATGTTCCAGCGGAACAAGCTCCATGAAGCGGGAGTAGAGGCTGTCATGTGCCTTTTCCTCGTTATCATCGCTGCTGCCATATTGTCTGGCGGATAGTGCCATATCAAGGACACTTCCGATATCTAACAGTTCCTTGATGCCGAGTGCTCCCTGAACCTCCAGTCGCTTGATCGAAGCGCCGATATCACGGAGACCGGCAAATGACAGGTTGCCCTGTGTATTCAGCCGGATCAGCGCATCTCTTGTTTCCTGCTGTAAGGTCTGGATCAGTACCGGATCCTTGCGGGGCTTCAGGCGTTCACATTTTCGTTTTGCCATCGGGGATGCCGCGTAGGAGGTCAGCATTTCTACAATTTTATTATATTCTAAAAGTCTTAAAGTCCTTAAATTCATATCATTTTCTCCATCTTAAATGCACAAATACGCATACACAATCCATTATAAACAGTTTGCCTGTGACTGTCCAGTGTGGGTTGGCGCCGGAAACCTATATGTTGTTTCAACTTATATGTTATACTTGCCGGACAAGAAGAAACTAGAAGAATTTATGTTAAAAGAGATAGAAGAAATGGGAATGTAGAGATAAGCACCTTAGCTAATGATCGTTAAGGTGCTTTTTGTATGTCCTTAAAAAAGGAGAAAGCTCCGGCAAAATTTCCATGCATAGACTTGCAAAGCAGGACATATAAATAATGGTATAGAGATTGACAAGGGTAAAGATAGAGCCGAAAAAAGACATTGGGAAGGGAGCGGTGAGATGAGAGGACAAAGATGGCTGCGTATTCTGGCAGGGCTGTTGACTGTGGTGGCCGGGCTGAGTTTGTTTGCCGGATGCAGTTTTTATAAGGTGAAAGAAGATGGTGAAGCACTGACTTACGATATCTGTGACGACACCATGCTGCCGGAGGAGTTGTTGAGCGTCATTAACAGCAAGAAAGAAGAACCGTTTAATCTGACATACTCAAACAACACTTACACATATATCGTGATCTGCAGCGGCAGGCAGAATCGGGATGATGTTGGCGTGGTTGTAGATAAGATGTATATGGATGAAAATGCTATTTACATCGAATCGGTTCTCAGGCAGACGGCGACACCATCAGATGCAGTAAGTAAGGATACGGTATCGTATCCATATATAGTTCTTCGGATCGCACGGACAACGACACCGGTTGTATTTAAAAATTAGAAAATAGTATGGGGGTATCATATGGAACTTGTAAAAAATAAACTCAGTACAACGATTTTAAAGACTTCTAAGTATTCGCAGTTTACGATCAATGATGATTTTAATGTACCGGATGCAAAAGACGATATGGAACGGATCATTGCAAGTACAGGAAATGTCCTTTTAGATGATGTAGAGACATTGGAGAATAAGGTGCGGATATCAGGAACAGTTGTATTTAAAGTCCTGTATCAGACAGTTGGTGAAGATGTTCGGTTTGAAACCTATGAGGGTGATGTTCCATTTGAGGAATCCATCAATATGGATGGCATACTTGCCGGTGATAAGGTCGATGTCAGCTGCGTGCTGGAAGATCTGTACATAACCATGATCAATTCAAGAAAATTTGAAGTTCGCGGTCTGGTTGGCATGAAACTGTGGGCTATGGATTCCGTAGAGCTGTCCGGGGCAACCGGACTGTTAAACGGATCGGGAATCGAATGCAGGAATGAGCAGATTCCATTTACAAATAATGTGGCATCTGTAAAAGATATATTGAAGGTAAAAGAAGATTTCGAGATCGCTGCCAATAAACCAAACATCGGTCGGGTGCTTTGGAGCCGGGTGTCCTTCTATGGCATCGAGACAAAGGTTGTAGATGGGGGAATAAATATGAAAGGACAGATGGACCTGTTTGTAATCTATCTGGCGGAGGAGCCCGGCGTACCAATGCAGTATCTGAATGAGAGCCGGGAATTTGAAGGTCTGATCCCTTGCGAAGAAGCAAATGAAGGAATGATCCTGGATGACCGCATCACGATGGGAAAAGGAGAAGTCAGTGTGCGTGCTGACAATGACGGAGAAGACCGTGTGCTTCAGGTTGAATATAATCTCCATACAGATATGAAGATTTACGAAGATATGGAGCTTTCTATCATCGGGGATATGTTCTCTCCGTCGGCAAATGTAGAAACGATCTGTGAACAGTTTCCATTTGAGAATCTTCAGATAAAAAATAATGCTAAGACAAAGGTCGTACATAAAGAGCGAATCAAGAGCAGCTTCCCGAAGATACTGCAGATCGTATATGCAACCGGAACAGTTGAGATCGATGAGGTAAAAGCAGGAGAGGACTGCATTGATATATCAGGTGCGGTAAAAGCTGAAATACTCTATGTATCAGCAGAGGATAGCAAGCCGTTACAGCAGATTGAAACGGCGATACCATTTAATTATCAAGTGGAATCCGTACCATTTGTCAATCAGGATTCAATCCGTATCAATCCATCCGTTGACCAGATTACAGCCCAGATGTTGAATTCCGATGAGGTGGAGATCAAGGCGGTGATCAATATGAATGTTACGGTATTTGCACCGGGTTCTGTGGACGTCATTACCGATATGAATATTCTGCCGATTGACTGGAATAAGAAGGCAGCCATGCCGGGTATGGTTGGATATGTTGTAAAAGAAGGCGACAGTATCTGGTCCATTGCCAAAGAATATTTTTCCAGCCTGGATTCCATCCGAACCATCAACCATCTGGAAAGCGACGAGGTAACACCGGGTGAGAAACTATTGATCGTAAAATGTTAGCAATATAAAAATCCCCGCCTGTCTCCGGCATGATGGTGGGTAGTGTTTTCAACATCAGTGGAACTTTCGTTATGAGGTTTGCACTAGCTGTCAGCATCAAGCCCATGTTTGAGCCTGATAAGGCGAGTTTGGGCGACTGCTGACAAATAAGCGTGCGAACCGAATAGAAAGTGCAATGAGTTGAAACACTATCCACCATCGTGCCGGAGACAGGCGGGGATTTATTTTTCAATCCAAAATCTTCGTGCAAATCCTATTGAAAAATGTTATCATCTGTATATGAGGTATTGATAAAAATTCCCAACAATGGGGCAAAGCACGGAGGGTAATACATGCTGGAACAATCTTACTACGATGAGGCTGATAAGATTATTGCTGCATATGGGACAGAGCCAAGATTTCTGATCCCGATCATTCAGGATATTCAGAGCGAATATAAGTATCTTCCGCCGGAATTATTACGATATGTGGCGGACAAACTGAATATCGCAGAGGCAAAAGCTTATAGCGTAGCAACATTCTATGAGAATTTTTCATTTGATGCAAAAGGAAAGTTCATTCTTAAGGTGTGCGATGGAACCGCATGCCATGTCAGAAAATCCATGGATATCTTAAATCAATTGTATAAAGAACTTGGATTGTCAAAAGAGAAACACACAACAGATGATATGATGTTCACATTAGAGACAGTATCATGTCTTGGCGCATGCGGACTCGCACCGGTCATGACGGTAAACGATGTTGTTCATCCGGCTATGACACCGGAGAAGGTAACTGCATTGATAGCAGAATTGAAGGAGGGTGCGGATGAATAGAATAACAAATGTATCGGAGCTTGACGCAGCAGTAAAACAGGCAGAAGAGATGTTGCATGCGGATTCGCACAGGATCCTTGTCTGTGCAGGAACCGGATGTCTGGCGGGTGGCTCTCAGAAAATATACGACCGGTTCTGCGAGATGGCGAAGCAGTCGGAGGGCGTGAAGGTAGAATTTGTCCCGGAGGCGGAGAATACAGTTATAAAAGAATCCTGTCATGTCGGCGTGAAGAAAAGCGGCTGTCATGGTTTCTGCGAGATGGGGCCGCTTGTGCGGATCGAGCCATATAATTATATCTACATAAAAGTAAAGGAAGAAGACTGCGAGGAGATCTTCAACGAGACGATCTTGCACGGAAGACCGGTAGAGCGTCTGATGTATCACAAGGATGGTATTGTCTACAGACAGCAGGAAGAAATTCCATTTTATAAGAAACAGACCAGACTGGTACTGAAAAACTGTGGACATATCGATGCAGAAAATATCAATGAATATCTTGCGGTCGGTGGATATCAAGCACTTCGTAAGGTGTTATTTACCATGGAGCCTCCGGAAGTTATTCAGGTCATCAGTGACTCCAATCTGCGTGGACGTGGAGGCGGTGGTTTCCCGACCGGATACAAATGGCAGCAGGTTGCCAGACAGGCGGAGAAGATCCGATATGTTGTCTGCAATGGTGATGAGGGAGATCCGGGTGCGTTCATGGATCGAAGCGTGATGGAAGGCGATCCGCATAAGATGTTAGAGGGTATGATCATTGCTGCATATGCGGTTGGTGCGCAGGAGGGATATGTCTATGTAAGAGCAGAATATCCGCTGGCAGTCAGCCGTTTGAAGACAGCGATCGCACAGGCAGAGGAAGCTGGCTTCCTTGGTGAGAATATCTTAGGCTCCGGTTTCTCTTTCCATATACATATCAATCGTGGTGCGGGAGCATTTGTCTGCGGAGAGGGAAGTGCGCTCACGGCATCGATCGAGGGACAGCGCGGAATGCCGAGAACCAAGCCGCCGAGAACCGTAGAGCAGGGCTTATTTGCCAAGCCGACGGTTCTGAATAATGTAGAAACCTATGCAAATGTGTCCATGATCATTTTAAATGGTGCAGACTGGTACAAGTCGATCGGACCGGAGAAAAGTCCGGGAACCAAGGCATTTGCATTGACCGGAAGTGTAAAGAATACGGGACTGATCGAGGTACCGATGGGAACAAAGCTGCGTGAGATCGTGTATGATATCGGCGGTGGTTTAAAGGATGACATCCCATTAAAGGCAGTTCAGATCGGTGGACCATCCGGTGGCTGTCTGGTGACGGATGATCTGGAGGTCAGTCTGGATTTTGATTCATTAAAGAGTAAAGGAGCGATGATCGGTTCAGGTGGTCTGGTTGTTATGGATGAGAATACCTGTCTGGTTGAGGTAGCCCGTTTCTTTATGAACTTTACACAGAACGAGAGCTGCGGCAAATGCGTTCCATGCCGTGAAGGAACCAAGCGGATGCTTGAGATCCTGGAGCGGATCGTTGCCGGAAATGGTACGTTAGAGGATCTGGATCTGTTAGAGGAACTGGGACAGGCGATCACCGACACAGCCCTTTGTGGACTTGGTAAGAGCGCAGCCCTTCCGGTACTTAGTACGCTGAAGAATTTCCGTCAGGAATACATCGAGCATGTGGTTGACAAACGATGCAGAACCGGAAACTGTAAAGCACTGGTTCGCTATAAGATCGATCCGGAAGCATGTAAGGGCTGTTCCAAATGTGCGAGAAACTGTCCGGTCGGTGCGATCACAGGTGAGATCCGGAAACCATTTGTCATTGATACAGCCAAATGCATCAAGTGTGGTGCATGTATCGATAATTGTGCGTTCCATGCAGTATATACAGAGAATTAAGGAGGGAGACGAACATGGATTATATTACGATCAATTCAATCAAAGTGCCGATCGAGGGCGAGAAGAATGTTCTGTCTCTGATCCGAAAGGCGGGGATCGACATCCCGACATTCTGTTATCATTCAGAATTATCCATCTATGGCGCATGTCGTATGTGCGTGGTAGAAGATGACAGAGGAAAAATATTTGCAGCATGCTCCGAGACGCCGAGAGCGGGCATGGTGATCTATACGAATACAAAGAAAGTGCAGCAGTACAGAAAGCTTATTATCGAGCTGTTGTTATCCTCTCATTGCAGAGACTGTACGACCTGTCAGAAGAATGGCATGTGTGCGCTCCAGTCACTTGCCTATAAGGTTGGTGTGCATGCGGTTCGTTTCCTGAATAATAAAAAAGAAGAAAAGATCGATATGAGTTCACCATCTGTCGTCCGGGATCCAAATAAATGTATCCTGTGCGGTGATTGTGTGCGTACCTGCGATGAGATTCAGGGACTTGGTGTTATCGATTTTGCATTCCGTGGTTCGAAAATGAAGGTGCAGCCGGCATTTGACAAGCCGCTTGCAGAGACAGACTGTGTAGGATGCGGACAATGTGCAGTTGTCTGCCCGACCGCAGCAATCTCGATCCGTACCAATGTAACCGATATCTGGGATGCGATCGAAGATCCGTCCATCCGGGTGGTCGCACAGATCGCACCGGCAGTCCGCGTGGCAGTTGGAGATAACTTCGGTATACCAAAGGGCGAGAACTGTTTTGGCAAGCTGGTATCAGCACTTCGTATCATGGGCTTTGACATGGTATTTGACACAAGCTTTGGCGCCGATCTTACGGTTATGGAGGAATCCAAAGAATTTGCGGCGCGTCTTGCGTCGGATGAGAAGCTGCCATTATTTACATCCTGTTGTCCGGGCTGGGTCAGATATTGTGAAGAAAAATATCCGGAATTTGCAGATCATCTGTCAACCTGCCGTTCTCCACAAGGAATGTTCTCAGCAGTGATCAAGGATTATTTTGCGGAGAAAGATAAAGAAGATGGTAAGAGAACGATGGTTGTATCGATCATGCCTTGTACAGCAAAGAAGGGAGAGATCCTCCGACCGGATAATTTCACGGATGGCAGACAGGATACCGATTATGTCATCACAACGACAGAGGTTGTGCGGATGATTAAGCAGATGGGACTGCAGTTTACCGAACTGGAAAATGAATCCGCAGATGCACCATTTTCGGTGGCTTCCGGTGCAGGCAAGATTTTCGGAACGACAGGTGGTGTAACAGAAGCAGTGCTCCGTCGTCTTGCGGAGGACAAATCCTATAACACGATCCGTGAGATCAGTTATACAGGTGTCCGGGGATTTGAAGGAACGAAGGAAGCAACGATCGAGTTAGATGGCAGAGAAGTGAAGATCGCAGTTGTACATGGTCTTGCAAATGCAGGACGGTTGCTTGACCGTATCCAATCCGGCGAAGCAAGCTATGATTTCGTTGAAGTTATGGCGTGCAGACGTGGATGTATCATGGGTGGCGGTCAGCCATCCGGCGCAGGCCCAAGAACCAGACGGAGCCGTATGGAAGGTATGTACAATGCGGACGCAAGCTCCAATGTCCGTTTCTCCGAGGAAAACCCGGCAGTCCGTCAGTTGTACGATCATTTCCTTGCCGGAAAAGAACATCGACTGCTGCACCGGAATCTGTAGATTTAATATTAAGTTAAAATGGGTATATCTTCCATAATAAGGTAGATATATCCATTTTTTATTTCCTACTTTGTTACATGCATGATATAATGAATGCAAAATTATTTGCTCGCAAGGATGCTGATTTTGCAGAATGCATTGAGTGAGCTATGCTCACGAAATAATGAGTGCAAAATCGCTTGCTTGCAATGCCATGGTTTGGAGAGAATGATATGAATGTGATGCCGGTTGAACGGATTATTGAAAAAGTAACAGAAATTTGCAAAAAAAATAATATAGAGCATTTAAAATTGTTTGGCTCTTTTGCCACAGGAACAGCAACGGAGTATAGCGATATTGATTTTGTTGTGTATGGATGCCCGGATATACTGAAATTGGAACGGGATATGGAGGATGTAGAAACGCTTCGGAAGATAGACATATTTGATTATGACTCAATAAGGAATAAGCAATTATTGGAGGATATAGATTTATATGGAAAACAAATTTATTAACAGATATCGTACATTTTGTAATTGCCTGAACAATCTGAAAAAAAGTCAAAATGCAGATCCGGAACAGGATTTCGTACTGGAGGGAACGATTCAGAACTTCAATCTTACGTTTGATATTTCATGGAAAGTAATGAAAGATATTCTGGTGAAGAAACTTGAAATTACGAATTTTGCACTTGGCTCACCACGGGAAGTTTTACAAACAGCATTTACGAACCGCTTGATAGATGATGATCGCTGGCTTGAGATGTTGAAAATAAGGAATCAGCTTGCACATGATTATGATGGATCTTTGGCGGAAAATGTATTCCAGAAGATTGTTGAAACGTATATTATTTTATTTGAAAGATTCAGAGATGAAAATAAAAAATTCTATGAAAACTGGGATATGGATGAAATGCATTTTGAGTAAACATGTCATATAGAATCACATATAGAATCTACGTTTTTAACAATTGTCATTCACCATTTGGTGTGCTACACTTAATTCGTAAATTTTTTGCGAAAGGGATTGACAAAGGATGCAGAAAGGAAAGGGCTTAAGCACAGCACAGCACAGCACGCTTAAATAGCGCTTTTTTGCATACCGTAAATTATAGAACTGCAGTTGAGAAGACCTGGAACAGGATAATGGAAGATTATCCTGTTTCGGGTCTTTTTTGCGCTTGTGTCAACCCGGAGTAAAAAGAAGGAATTGGAAGGAGAGACAATATGAGAAACAAAAAACAAATGAACAAATTGGCTTTGCAGACAAAATTAAAACGTCTGCTGATTGCCGGAGGACTGGCAGCATTAGTAGCAGTACCACTGTTATTGGGAAATCCAGGAATGAGGAAAGTTGATGCAGCACAGGGGGATGTGAAGATCAATTCAACGAATTTCCCGGATGAAGGATTTCGGAAATATATTTCTGAGAATATCGATCTGAATGAGGATGGTGTATTGTCAAAGTCAGAGATTAAGAGCGTAAAGACAATATGTCTGAGTTATACGAGTAAAGAATATGGCTATACATGTAAAAGTCTGACCGGTATCAATATATTTACAGAGTTACAAACATTGGAGTGCGCTGGTAATGAACTGACGAAGCTGGATGTTAGCAAGAACTCCAAATTGGAATATTTGTCTTGTAGGTATAACGAATTGACAAAGCTGGATGTCAGCAAAAATACGAAGTTAGTAAAATTAGATTGCGACGGCAATGAACTGACGAAGCTGGATGTCAGCAAAAATACAAAGTTAGTAGAATTAGATTGCGGCGGCAATGAATTGACAAAGCTGAATGTCAGCAAAAATACGAAGTTAGTAAAATTAGATTGCGGCAGCAATAAACTGACAAAGCTGGATGTCAGCAAAAATACAAAACTGGAATTCGTAGAATGTGGTCGTAACGGCATAAAAGAATTGAATGTATCCAAATTAACGAAATTAAAAGAACTGAGTTGTTGTGATAATAAACTGACAAAGTTAGATGTCAGCAAAAATGTAAAACTGGAGATATTAGCTTGTGACAGCAATAACTTAACTGGGCTGGATCTCCGTAAGAATACAAAATTGGTAGGGTTGTTTTGCGACGAAAACAAATTGACAAAGCTCGATCTTACAAAAAATACAAAACTTCATGATCTGTGGTGTAGGAGTAATAAACTTACAAAGCTCGATCTTACAAAAAATACAAAACTTCATACTCTGTGGTGTAGGAGTAATAAACTTACGAAGCTTGATGTTACCAAGAATCTTGATCTTGTAGACTTGAATTGCGAGACCAATAAACTAACAAAATTGAATGTTGATAAAAACGAAAAACTTGTATGTTTGGTCTGTTCTGATAATAAGCTGACTCAGTTGCATCTTACAAATAATAAACAGCTTGTAAAGCTGGAATGTGCAAAGAATCAGTTGACCCAGTTGGATACCAGTCATAATAATGCCTTAGTATGGGTAAAGTGTACAAATAACAGGTTAACGAAACTGGATTTTAGTGCAAGTCCTTTATGTGATTCTGTTGTTTGCTATGAGAATAAATTGACAGAAATTATCGTACCAAAGAATATGGAAAACGATAGAATTTACTATGATAAAAATTTGAAGGTATCCATAAAGAAGAAGACAAAACCAGTCAAAAATGGAGCCTATTTTGTTGAGGATACTTATAATTATCCATATTGTACCTTCCGTGTTACAAGTACAAAGGCCGGAAACCGGACAGTATCTCTTGGAGCATGGACCAATGGAGGTGCTTTCGGCACAAAAGTCTGGAAAAGCTATATGAAAGGAATAAAATATGGAAATCAGACTTATAAGCTGACTTCCATTGATTCCGGAGCATTTGCAGGTGCAACATTCTCTGAATATGATGGAAATAATAATATTGTGATGGGAGGAAGTATTAAAACAATTGGATCCAAGGCATTTGCCGGAACAAAAGTTTTAAAGACGATCACCCTTGGAACATCAGTTGAGAAAATTGGATCATATGCTTTTGCTAACAGCAGGGATTTAAAGGTTTTAAAGATCAAAACAACCAAGCTGACATCCAAAACGCTGAGCAAGAAAACCTTTGCCGGTATCACCTCAAAGACAACAGTCAAAGTACCAAAGAGCAAGCTTAGCGCATATAAGAAGCTTTTCCGTAAGTGCGGACTGAGCAAGAATGTAAAGGTTAAGGCAATCTAAAAAAGTCGGAAAGAGTAATATAATATATTTGTTGCAGAGGCAGCGGTTAAGTTATTATAAAATAAAAACAAGCAGGAAATCTTTTAAAGATTCCTGCTTGTTTTATAACTATATAATATTTTTTATGCTGCTTCTTTCTTTGCGTCTGTGTTTACATTTGCTTCCGGCATCAGCTTCTTGAATAATGGAACAATCTGTGCAGCAATGATAGCTTTTACAAGATCAAGTGGAATAAATGCAACAAAGCCTGAAAGGAAAGCGACTTTCCAGGTTAAGTTTCCGTTGAATTTCCACCATAACATACCGATGATGTCGATAAGTGCTGCTGTTAAAATGGCAACGATCGTATAACGGATACGATTGTATTTCTTACCCTTTGTCAGACCTGCAAAGATAGTAACGATGATAAATGAGAATGTATATCCACCGAATACTCCTGTCAGATAACCGATACCGGAGCCACCGCCGATAAATACCGGAACACCGACTGCACCGAGGATCATCCATAAGGCAACGATAATTGTTGAGTCGCGGACTTCAAATACCAGTGCAATGAGCATGATCATAAAGTTCAGTAACGTAATGTGTGCTGCATTTGGGAGTGGAGTTGGGATACTTAAATATGCAGATACGCATAAGATTGCTGCGAATACAGCCATCATTGTAATCTCCACGGTTGTGAATTTGTTTTTCATGTGTGTGTTCTCCTTGTTGAATAAATAATATAGGTACAATGGATGCCATCCCTCGATTGGATGAGGTTAAGGGGGATTGACAAAAATATGAAGCGGATAGCAGGGCTAAGCTATCCGCTTCCCGATAACAAATTGAATGTCAACTATTAAATGGCACCCACTGGATAACATTATAGATGGTATATTCTAAAATGTCAACCATAGAATAAACATTAAGGTTGACAATTGGAGCGGGAGGCTTAAGGGTTGAAAAAAAGCAGATATAAATATACTATATAAGAATATAATAAAGAAAAACAGGCAGGAGGCAGCGGCTATGCTTAGAGTTGGAGTTACAGAACTGAATATTGGATTTGAGAATAGGGAAGAAGCAAAGAAATGCTGCCTTGAAGTTATGGAAGAAGCAAGTGCAAATGGAGTAGAGCTTCTGGTATTTCCGGAGATGACACTGACAGGATTCACGATGCGGCCATGGTTGTATGCGGAAAGCTGGGATGCGGATAACATCCCGGACAGTGTTTCATTTTTTATGGAGAACAGCAGAAAATATAAGATGCCGATGGCATTTGGGTATATTCGTGCGGTTATGGCAGATGGTAGCCTGGTGAATGATGAAATGAAAGAAAAGGCTTACGAGAATCGGCTGGTGCTTGTGGATGGAGGAAATGTGTTGCTTGATTATGCGAAGATTCATCCATTTTCATATAGTGGTGAGGATAGGGTATATCGGGCAGGAGAAAAGCTTGCACAGGCACAGGTAAAGGATATTCGGATAGGTGGATATATCTGCTATGACCTTCGTTTCCCGGAGATTTTCTCTGCAATGAGAGATCAGTATGAAGTTATCATGGTGATCGCAAACTGGCCGGAAACGAGGGCGGAACAATGGGAAACACTCTTGAAGGCAAGGGCGATCGAGAATCAGGCATATGTGATCGCAGTCAACCGGGTTGGAGATGGAGATGGGTTTCACTATATTCCGGGCTCTCATGTATATGACTGGCTTGGGCGGGATGTATCAGTTCGGGTTAGTGAGAAGCTGCGTGTCGCAGATATTGATCCCGGGGCAGTCAGACATGCAAGAACAGAATTTCCACAGACAAATGACAGAAAGAATACATTTTATAAGATGCTTTATTAATGAAATGTGCTTATAGACAGTTGGATCGGCATGAAAAATACATGATATGTTTCGTTTTTATTCGACTGGTTATAAGTACATTTCATTTTTTGAATAAAGATAAATTGAAAGTGATAAGATAATAGTATATAATAAATATGGATAATATATTATCAATTATAATAAAAATGACGGATATATAGATAAAATATTATCTATATAAATAATTTGCGGGGTAAAGATACATGGAACCTTTTGTATGGGAGACACCGGATGAATTAGATAAGAAATTGGCAGAAAGAGTTCGCAATATACGAAAGCGTAGATCGTTGTCACAGCAGCAGTTAGCGGAACAAAGTGGCGTAAGCTATGGATCAATCAAACGATTTGAGCAAACCGGACAGATCTCTCTGTTGGGATTGACGCGGATTGCGGTTGCACTGGATATAGCAGATGAGCTTCGGGAATTGTTTACACGGGTTCCGTACAAGGATATTCAGGAGGTTATGAATAAGACAAATAGAAGATAGGATGCTTCAGGTTTGCTATGAGGATCGTTTGGTGGGAACGATGGTGTTAACAGCAGACCGAAAAGCTGCTTTTGAATATAGTGATGAATGGCTGGAAGATGGATTTTCAATCAGCCCTTTTTCGCTGCCGCTGAAAAAGCAGGTATTTGTGCTGAAAAAAGATTATTTCGGCGGGCTGTTTGGAATATTTGCAGATAGTCTTCCAGATGCGTGGGGAAGATTGGATCATAAAATTTCCAGCACATGTTGACAGGGCAGATATTGGACAAATGGAATATGATTATTCGGTCTGTGCAAAAAAATGTGGAATCGTTATGAGTGAGACAAGGTTGTTTCCATCGCAGCGACATGCAGGATACTTTGGAACCCGGAGATTTAATAGAAAAACGGATGGGAGCAAGGTTCATATGGCAACGGCGGCAACGTTGTTAGAACTTGATTTTAACCAGCCAAGTCTGGACTACCATGACCTGATGAAATTAACAAGAATAATGACGCGAGATAATAAAATGGATGTTGAAAATATGTTTCGCAGAATGTGTTTTAATGTATTTGCACATAACAGGGATGATCATTCAAAGAATTTTTCGTTTGTATATGATACTGAATCAGAAACATGGAGATTGAGTCCGGCATATGATCTGACGTATAGCACAACCTATTATGGTGAGCATACAACATCTGTTGATGGAAATGGACAAGATCCGGGAGAAACGGAGCTTTTGACAGTAGGAGTGCAGGCAGGAATGAAGAAAAAACAATGTCAGGAGATTATAAACGAAATCAAACAACGGGTTGAGGAAGATCTGAAGGCTTATGCAACCTTCCAAACCACATAAAGCTTGTAAAATATCACATAATGGAGTAAAATGGAAAAAGCAATTAAGGAGGAAACTTTTATGGGTAAGGACGATTGCATTTTTTGCAAGATTGCAAATGGTGAGATACCATCAGCAACAGTTTATGAAGACAGCATATGTAGAGTAATACTTGATGTAAATCCTGCAAATAAAGGTCATGCTTTAATTATACCAAAAGAACATTATGATGATATATATAGCATGGACGCGGATACTGCTTCAAAGATCTTTACGATTGCGACAGAGGTTGCCAAGGCTCAGAAAGCAGAATTAAATCCTGACGGACTGAACATTATTCAGAACAATGGCGCTGCTGCAGGACAGACAGTATTCCATTTTCACATGCATCTTGTGCCAAGATTCATTAAGGATACGGTTACAGTTACATGGGTTCCGGGTCAGTCAGACAATGAGGAACTGGATCGGTTGTCAAAGGCACTTCGTAAGAGAATTTAAGGAAAACATGGATAAGAGGACAGAGACAGGGATAACTTCAAATCAGTTAAAGCTTCTGGCGTGCATATTTATGTTATGTGACCATGTAGGACTTGTTCTAATGAATAATAACTGGATAATGCGGGCTGTAGGACGGCTCGCATTTCCTATATTCGCATTCCTGTTGGTAGAAGGGTACAGGCATACGTCGGATATCAGAAAATATTTTATCCGGCTTTTTTTGTTTGCGCTGATTTCGGAAGTTCCATTTGATCTGGCATCGACCGGACAGGTATTTGATCTGCAGAAGCAGAATATTTTCTTTACACTTGCGGCGGGGCTGGTTGTGCTTTATCTTGGAAAAGTAGCAAAATGGAATCAGATAGGCGCAGTCATCGGAATTGTTGTCATTATGGTAGTTTCAGAGGCTCTGCATTTTGATTATGGAATGGCGGGCATTCTTCTGATCGTATTAATTTATTATTCGACCAAGGATGACACGGCGGAACAAGTATTCAGAAATGCCGGTCTTGTGACCGGACATTATCCGTTTGGCTGGAAGCTGCGTCAGAATATGGGGTTTGCAATCGTATCGGCAGTGCTGTATTTCCTGTTTTACGGAATAAGGCAGCTCTATGCAGTTTTGGCAATCCTGCCGATCAGTCTGTACAACGGAGAGTATGGTCGGAAGAATAAAGTTCTTAAATATACATTTTATGTGTTCTATCCGGCACATTTGCTCATCTTATACCTGCTCAGCAAGGCGGTTTTATAGGATAGCTTTAATGAATTTTTGTCGCAAAACAGAAATTACCTATTGACTTATGGAAATATATCAGTTAGAGTATAGCTGTTTCAGAACTGCATTGCAGTTTGAATACAAATAAATATTTATAAATGCTCTTATTCAGAATGGTGGAGTCATAAGGGACTATGAAGCCATGGCAACCCCGGAACAGGTGAAAGAAAGACCTGTATGGAAGGTGCCTTCCTGAGCGAGTCTGTGATATGCAGACGTCGAACAATGAGAGGTTTGATTTTATCAATCCGCTCAGAGCGGATTTTTCTTTTGCATAAAACCAGGTGGGGATAACTTGTCTGAAAAAAGAAAAATCAAAAGCTATGTGAACGAATACGCATGGCAGTAACTATAGATAGTATTTATACAAGGAGGAAATGATGGAAAAATTATTATTCACATCAGAATCAGTAACAGAAGGTCATCCGGATAAAATCTGTGACCAGATTTCCGATGCAGTATTGGATGCATTGATGGAGCAGGATCCAATGAGCCGTGTTGCCTGCGAGACATCGATCACAACAGGTCTTGTACTTGTAATGGGTGAGATTACAACAAAAGCATATGTAGACATTCAGAAGATCGTTCGTGAGACGATCCGTGAGATTGGATACGACAGAGCAAAATACGGATTTGACTGTGATACCTGTGGTGTTATCACAGCAATTGATGAGCAGTCAGCAGATATTGCAATGGGTGTTGATAAGGCATTAGAAGCAAAAGAGCATCTGATGAGCGATGATGATATCGAAGCAATTGGCGCCGGAGATCAGGGTATGATGTTTGGATTTGCAACAAATGAAACACCGGAATATATGCCATATCCGATCGCACTTGCACATAAGCTTGCAAGAAAACTGACAGAAGTAAGAAAGAATGGAACACTTCCATATCTCAGACCAGACGGTAAGACTCAGGTAACAGTAGAGTATGATGAGAATGGAAAAGCAAAGAGACTCGATGCGGTAGTTCTCTCAACTCAGCATGGCGAGGAAGTATCACAGGAACAGATCCATGAAGATATCAAGAAGTATGTATTTGATCCGGTTCTTCCTGCTGATATGGTAGATGAAGATACCAAGTTCTTTATCAATCCAACCGGAAGATTCGTTATCGGCGGACCAAATGGTGACAGTGGACTTACAGGACGTAAGATCATCGTAGACACTTATGGTGGATATGCCCGTCACGGCGGCGGTGCTTTCTCAGGAAAGGATTGTACAAAGGTTGACCGTTCCGCAGCGTATGCAGCAAGATATGTAGCAAAGAACATTGTAGCAGCAGGACTTGCTGATAAATGTGAGATCCAGTTGTCTTATGCGATCGGTGTTGCCAGACCTACATCTATCATGGTAGACACATTCGGAACAGGAAAGGTATCCGATGAGAAGCTGGTTGAGATCATCCGTGAGCATTTTGATCTTCGCCCAGCCGGAATCATCAAGATGCTTGACCTCAGAAGACCAATCTACAAGCAGACAGCAGCATATGGACACTTCGGAAGAACTGACCTCGACCTTCCATGGGAGAGACTCGACAAAGTTGATATGTTGAAGGCATATTTATAAGAGGTATAGATAAAAAGCCTGTTGAGGGCTTGCAACTTTTGAATAAGGTGTATAATCACGTTTTTGCCGCATGAGATTGATTTAATATTATGACAAAGCGGTGGTATAAAAATAAGACCTACCAGAGTTTGTTATTTCTGATTAAGGTTTCATAATCCATAGTGTAGCCGACTGAGTTTCATTCAATTTTGTGCCATGTCGTCGCCGCAAAAGTTTTTATCGCGGCAGAGACATGTGCATATAAAATTGAGTGAAACAAAGGTAGGCAAACGTGATTAGAAACCTTAATCAGGAAATAACAACTTTTGGTAGGTCTTATTTTTCTTCTTTACTATCCGGTACATTCTGCTTGATCGGCTTAAACTGCAAGGAGCCGGTGTTTTTCTTTGGCTCTTCGTGATTCACGATCGCTTCTGCCATATTGAATACCTCTGACAGATCAGCCGTATTCATGGAAGAGTACTGAGCCGCCTTTTTGATGATTTTATCTGCCGGAGTTGCTTCTTTTTCTTCCTTTGCTTTTTTAGTTTCGCTGCTTAATCTGGTGGAAGTGACATCTTCAGCTTTTACGGATGGCTTAGCAGTAAGCTCTGTCATGCCATCTGTTACCGGAATGTCCGCAGGCTTTTGGTTGTTTGTATCATCGGCATTTTCTGCTGGTGTTTCGTCCAGAACAACAGCAGCGGCTATCGTATCTTCTGACTTTGTATCATTTGCAGAAGCAGTATCATCCGAGGTATTATCAGTATCGATACCTGTATCATTGCCTGTGTTGTGATCTGTGTTGTCTGGTGTATCATCGGCAGCATTATTGCTGGTATTGTCGGGAACGTTTTCGGCATCGCCGCTTGTATTGTTATCAGGACCATTGCCTGCGTTGTCAGCGGTATCGTTATCGGAATCATTGCCTGCATTGTCGTCGGTATCGTTATCGGAACCGTTGCTTGCATCACCATCAGGATCATCGTCAGGATCATCGTCAGGAAGTCCCTGCTTGATCACCCGGATCAGCATAATTCCGAGGATAATGATCAGGAAGAACATAACTACGATCACGATGATGCATATAGTGATAACCTTGTCCTTGTGCTGATCAAAGAAAGAACCATTGTTGGCATCTGTCGCAGAAGCAGTCGTGACTGCTTCTGTTGAAACTGCTGAAGCGACAAATCGGGTAAATGTTTTCTCAACGGTATCATAGTAGAACCATCCAGGTTCACCGTCCGGACTCATGGCATATACTACGAGGATCGTATCATCTTCATATTTGTGATAGGCGGTTACGGAATTTTTGTTAAACTTATAGGTGAAAGCCGTGTAACCCGACGGCACTGTAACGTCTTCGCCGGCTGTCAGAATGATAAAGCTTTTGTAAGCAGATGCAACATTGATAAATGGAACCGCAGATTTTGCGGTAGTATCAATGATATACCATGCTCCGTTTTTGCTGTCCTTATCTGTCAGATAAGCACATTTAACCAGTCCGTTTGGAGACTGATAGAGAATGATTTCGGTATCATTATATTTCTCTTTTATTTCGGCAAATCCTTCAGGAATAGTAAGCTTGCTGTAATCTTCTGTAAAATAATAATCTTTTCCATCAATCTGGATGATCGCTCTTGTATCTACCAGTTCTTCCACATTAACCGCAATGTCGTAGATATGATTATCGCCGGTTTCCGCAGTAACCTTGATAGAGATATGAGAGGTCTTTCCCGGTTCAAAATCTTCATTTCCGGTAATGGAAACGGATGATTTGCTGTCTTCCGGGATCGCATTGATCACAAGGCTTGTGGTATCTCCGGGAACGGTTGTCTCATAAGTATATGTATCTTTTGCAAATTCAGGCTTTAATTCACCTGGTGTGATCTGGATCGAAGACAGATAACAGTTATCAGACATTTCCTCTGTGGTATCTTCCGTTGTGTCCTCGGAAGAAGTGTCTGTCGTATCTTCTGTTGTAGATTCGGAAGAATTTGTTTCTGTTGTAGCCGGGGTGTCTGTTGTATTTGGTTCGCTGGTCGTTGCTTCTGTTGTACTGTTGCCGCCAGCGGCTGTTATTGTGATCGTAGCACCTGCATCTGATGCTCCGGCATGTTCTTCGCCCCATGTATAGACATCGGAGCTTCCCGTACTGACATAGGCAGATCCTGTATTTATAGCAGAAAATGTAAAGCTGTTGGAAGCAGAAGTAATATTTCCATCGCCATATCCGGCACAGGATACGGTTCCACCTCCGCCATAGCCATCGCCGGACTGATATTCCAGTAAGGAGGAATCATAGGACAGACAATAGCTGTAAGCGCCCAGTGCTTCAGAACAACTGATCGATACGGTTACTGTAACCGAACCACCCTTTTGAATGGATGAGGATGAAAGCGAGATCGAGAACTGGGTAGATGCTGCATAGGAGTGTATGCTGTTTCCGTATACCAGACAGCTTAATCCCAGAACCAAGATCATACATAATGCTGCTAATTTTTTTCTTGTTTTCATTTTATATATCTCCTGTATTTTATCATCTATTCATTTACTGCTGCATGATCTGTGCTGCGCCCATCAGATATTTCTGGACTTTTAACAGATCGAGAGCAGATAACATACCACTTCGTTTGATATTTGCGGCTTTCAGGTATGGATCCTTTAAGGTAGAAGCGCCGATAATATGCTTCTGTATCTTTAACAGATCCAGTGCATTGATAATGCCGTCACCATTTACATCACCGAAGATAATAACGGTATAGGTGCTGGTATTGCCCGAAACAGTTATTTTTACAATGTCACCGGTACCGATACGGTCGGATGTCTTTTCTTCACCGGATGAAGTCCTTACACTGACAGTTCCGTTTGTACATCCAAGATTGGAGACAAATGCAGATACGGTGGTTGATACCGCTACGCCTGTTATGGTTCCGTCAGATACAGTATAGTTACCATCAAATTCAGGATCTGAGCCGGAATTACCGGAAGATTTACCACGGACGATCGTTAATGTATAAGTACGTTTTGCGCCGCTTTGGGCTTTTACTGTAATTTTTACTGTATTCGTACCCTTTGACAGACTGACTTTTCCTGTTCCGGATACGGAAGCGTTTTTGTTGACCGGACTTGCAGAAATCGTAACAGAACTTGTTTTCTCTGATACGATCAGGGAATACTTGGTTGTTGTATTGACTGCAAATGTTGGTGTCAGGGAATAGTTATCAATACTCAGTGATTTGAGATAGTTGTTTGGATTGCCGCTGTCTGCCGGTTTGCTGACCATGGTATCCGGCATATTTTTGTATACCGGGATACAGAATGTGATTGAATTGTTCAGTGTGCCTGCGCCACTGTAGGCATCGTATACCTTAGAGGCTTCAGAGGAAGCCGCCTGAACATTGGTCATATACTGATGGGAGTATAAGGCGGAGGTATTTGTGACATTGAATTTCTGTGTATACAAAGTATTCTGCTTCTGCAGAATGTAATTATTTCCAATGTATTGAGCACCGCCATAGATGGATTTGTATACGGTGTTCCACGGTCTTCCGTAGGTAGAACCGGAGGATGCCCATTTAAGTGCATTTGTAACGGCGTTTCCGGTTACGCTGTCGAAACCGCCGATGTTATAGAAATTATAGATTCCCGGATATACGGAATGCTTTCCATTTGTGGCAGAACTGAGTGATGAGCCAACCTCCTGTTTGATTCGGGAGGCAATGTGGTATGGGCTGACACCGACTGCCTTTCCGGCTTTGATGATCAGTTCGGAATATGTACTGTTGGAACCGGATGGCTTGGATTTGTACATAAAGGTTCCGTTCAAAATGGATTCCACGCCGGATTTGGACTGAGAATCTTCATAAGAGAGATTCTCAAATGCAAATACGAACCGTTCATACAGATAAACACGGGGATCCAGATAATAGGAGACCAGTTTATCCGATGCGGCATACCAGCAGTTACCATCAAAGGATGCCCATGTATCGGTTTTGATGTTGTAACCGATCGTCGTGGAACGCCAGTTGTAGCGTGGATAACTGCTGGTTCCCTGAACCAGATTTTTGATCTGACCGGATTTGTTTCGTTCATTATCTACAAGATCATCCCAGTCGATTCCTGTCTGGACAGCTTTAAAAGTCCAGGATGGATGAGCCTCATGCAGTTCCCGGAGCTGCGCCTTATAGCTTTCCGGAAATCCCTGATCATTCATATAGGATTCAAAATCTTTGTCGGATTTTTTCCCTGAGGATTCTGTCGTTGCTGTTGTATTGTTTTTATCAGAAGAGTCTGTTTTGTCGATAGTGACATATGAAGCGGATACGTAGCCGGTATAGGTTGTCTTGTTATAAACAAGGGATACTTTATACCAGGAGCTGTTTGAGGTGTTCAGGATTGTAAGCTTGTGCCCCCCATTTAACATAATGTTACTGCCGTGATCCGTTACAGGATTGCCGCCGGGGGCATCACGGAAATAAACATTCGTTACTCCATCTTTGATATGACCGGATTTTCCTGCGGCATCAGAAAGTCCGCTGTTCATGAAAAGACAGACCACAAGACAGCAGATAAGTGCTGCGATCGCCAGTATGGCGGATCGGTATGGTCTGTTACTTAGCCGTTTGTTATTCATATGATGCTCTCCTTTGTATATAAATGCACGATTCGATTTTTGTGATAAAAATATATAAACCTGAAAAAATACAATACTGATTTTAGTTTACCATAATCTCAGAAAAAACAAACCCCTTTTTCGTCAAAAAATTAGTGATTTCACAGAAAAAATTGGATGTGCGTACAATATAGAACATATAGGTTGGAATAGAAAATAGGACAGCGGGACAGGCCAAAAATATTTGGCTGTGAAAATGTGATTGTTAATTTGAAAATAAAAAGAGATGCTGACCGATATAGTGGAGCAGGCATCTCTTTTTTCATGTGTATATTTATCCGATTTTTAATTTAAATTTCTGAATATCTTTGTCAGTATCAACTTTTTCGATCTTTCCGCCCAGACCACGGATCTTTTCATCAAATTTCTCATATCCACGCTGGATATACTTAATATCTGATATAACGGAAAAATCATCTGCAACTAATGCAGCAATCACAAGAGCAGCACCGGCACGAAGATCCGGAGCAGCTACATTTGCACCAGAGAAGGATTCTACACCATCAATGATAGCGGTATTGCCTTCTACCCGGATGTGAGCGCCCATTCTGGCAAGCTCGGCAACATATTTGAATCGATTCTCAAATATGCTTTCTGTTACAATACTGGTTCCGTTTGAAAGTGCCAGTGTGACAGCCATCTGCGGCTGCATATCCGTTGGAAATCCCGGATAAGGAAGTGTTTTGATATTGGTTGGTTTCAAACGTTTATCAGACATAACCCTTACAGAGTCATCATATTCAATTACATGAGCACCGATCTCGTTCAACTTGGAGGTGATAGCTTCCAGATGTTTTGGAATTACATTCTTGATCAGTATATCACCTTTTGTTGCAGCAGCGGCTACCATAAATGTACCGGCTTCGATCTGATCCGGAATGATGGAATAAGTAGTACCATGAAGTTCTTTAACACCACGGATACGGATGACATCAGTTCCTGCACCTTTGATATTTGCGCCCATACTGTTTAAGAAGTTGGCAACATCGACAATATGTGGTTCTTTTGCTGCGTTTTCAATGGTGGTTTTACCTTCAGCGAGAACTGCAGCCATCATAATATTGATCGTTGCACCAACGGATGCAACATCCATATAAATATGGCTTCCAATCAGTTCTTCGGCATAAGTGGAGATGGTTCCATTTGTAATATCAACCTGTGCACCAAGTGCTTCAAATCCTTTTATATGAAGATTGATCGGTCTTGCACCAATATCACAGCCACCAGGTAATGCAACCTGAGAGTGCTTGTATTTTCCAAGTAATGCACCTAACAGATAGTAAGATGCACGAATCTTACGGATGAATTCATCATCTACGCACAGATCACTGTTTGGATTGATAGCGGCGCCACAGATGGATACGGTATGTTCGTCTATGTAGCGTACTGTCGCACCAATACCCTGAATTGCCTGAAGAAGGACACGGGTATCTCTTACATTTGGTACATTTTCTATTATAACTTCCTGATCGGTCATTACGGCAGCAGCAAGGATTCCGAGAGCTGCGTTCTTTGCACCTGCAATAGTTACCTCTCCTTCAAGAGGCTGACCGCCTTTGATCACATATTGTTCCATATTGCACCTCTAAATATTTATAAACATATTTAAAAAGTCCGGTTAAAATTTCTGTCGTTTTTTCGATACTTTACCGCACAGATAACTTCTAGATTATAGCATATTTTTGCGAAAAGTAAATAGCAAGTAAAATTATTTATCTGCTTCGCAGTAAATACAACGATAAATCCGGTGTGCTCTGTCTGTAAGCTTAAAGATATGCTGGATTCCCTGTTCGGTTGAGGTTATACAGCGCGGATTGGTACATTTCTTGATACCTACCAGACGTTCCGGAAGCTCAATATTTTTCTTTTCCACCAGTTTTCCGTCACGGATAATATTAACGGAGATATCCGGATCGATATATCCAAGGACATCAAGGTTGATGTCGATATCCTGATCTATCTTTAAGATATCCTTTTTACCCATTTTCTGGCTTTTGACATTTTTGATAATTGCTACGGAGCAGTCCAGCTTGTCGAGATGCAGGTCATTATAGATCTGGAGTGCCTTGCCTGCAGCAATGTGATCAAGTACGATACCATTTTGAATACTGTCTATGTTCATCTGTTTGTACCTCCTATGCTAAACCAAGCAGTGTGGCAATTAATGCCATACGGACATATTTACCATTTAATACCTGACGGAAATAACATGCTCTTGGATCGTCATCCACTTCAACAGCAATCTCATTTACCCGTGGCAGCGGATGCAGGACACACATGTCCGGACGGGCAAGTGCCATCTTACTGTTATCCAGTATGTAGGTATCCTTTAATCGTATGTAGTCTGCTTCGTTGAAGAAACGTTCTCTCTGTACTCTTGTCATATAGAGGATATCCAGTTCTCCGATCACATCCTCCATAGATGAAACTTCCTTATAAGGTATATTATTCTTCTCGATCACTTCTGTGCGGATATAATCAGGAATTTTTAATTCATCCGGTGAAATAAGCACAAAACTGATATTTTCATAACGGGACATTGCTTTGATCAGAGAATGAACGGTACGTCCAAACATCAGATCTCCGCAGAAGCCGATCACAAGGTTGTCCAGTCTTCCTTTTTCACGTTTGATCGTTAAAAGATCAGCCAGTGTCTGTGTTGGGTGGTTATGTCCACCGTCACCTGCATTAATGATCGGTACATCGGATTTCATGGATGCAAGCATCGGAGCACCTTCCTTAAAATGGCGCATGGCTATGATATCTGCATAACAGCTTACAACCTTTACTGTGTCACCAACGCTTTCACCCTTAGATGAGGATGATGAACTGGCAGAAGAAAAACCAAGTACATTACCACCTAATTCCATCATGGCGGCTTCAAAACTTAAACGAGTTCTTGTACTTGGTTCAAAAAATAAAGTAGCGAGCTTTTTGCCTTTGCATAACTCACTGTATTTTTCTTTATGATCAATAATATCCTGAGCAAGATTTAAAATGTGATCGAGCTCTTCCAAACTTAAATCCATTGGGTCTATCAGATGTTTCATGGCGGCCTCCTTACAAATTTGCTATCCCCGATTATAGCACCTGCCTGAATGCCATGCAACCGGTTTTTCCGGTAAAACCATGGAATGTAAATAACCGCCGGGGGGCATACTGTTATATCGCCACAGGCGGTTATCAACATTCCATGGTTTTATGAATTTAAGAGTGTGTACATTACGGCCTTTTCAGCATGACGACGGTTTTCTGCCTCGTCTAGGATGTGATCGAGGTTCTTATCTACGACATCCTGAGAGATTTCGAAGCCGACATGCATTGGCATATCGTGGAATACGATCGCTTTGCTGTCTTTTGTGAAGTCGCCGTTTAACTGGTAAGGCATCATCTTTGCAAGGGTTTCTTCCTTCTGCTTTTGGTAAGCAGGATTGTTGAAGAATTCCATATCTACCCATGTATCTGTGTAGAGGACATCCATCTTATTTGCATATTCCTTTGCTTCTTCCATGGACATGGCAGGATCAAGCTCGATATAATGGCCGCTTTTCTTTGCTTCTTCATAGAAATCAGGACCACAGGCTGTCTCATTTACAAGTGGAGTCAGTCCGTATAACGTACCCTTCTTCATCTTGGAGAAGAATTCAACATGGGAGTTAAATACATTGTTCTTTGCACCGATGTACATCAGATTGACATCCAGAGTTCCAAACTTCTCAAGGATCGTGAGGGCATCTGCAAGGATCTGGCATGGATGGTAGGAATTATCACAGCCGTTGATAAATGGAACCGTAGCATTCTTGCCAAATAATTCAACAGTTTCATTTTTGATCAGACGTGCCATGATGATATCAACATTACGGCAGACATATTTGATCTCGGAAACAGGCTCGCCGAGTACAAAGTTGGAGTCCTTCCATAACTGGTTGTAGTAGGTACCACCTAACTCGGTAATGCCGGTTGCAAATGAAAGAAAGGTTCTGGTTGATGTCTTTTCAAATAAAGTATAAAGTTTCTTTCCTTTTAAGGATTCGCTGTACTTCTCCGGATTCTTCTTCATATCCAGAGCAAGGTTCAGGATATCCATCAGCTCATCTGCTGTGAATTCCTTGAAGTTTAACATGTTTTTCATAACTGACACCTCTTCTTTAAAATAGTATGTATCCGTCACTGCTTCGCATATATGCATAAATTATACAGAAAAATTGCATATATTCATATAACATAAAATAGAGAAGCAGGGCATATTTATAATATTGTTATTGAAATAATAACGGAAAAACAAATTGTATCACGATATGTATTTTTTTTCAATTTTTTTGTATTTATTTTGCAAACATACAGGACGATAACAGATAGATACTGGTACATTATGCATAAATATAGCAGAATAAGCAATATTTTGGTACAGACTTCATTGACAGCAGTTTATAAATATTTTATACTTTTTATTATATGAAATCAGAGATGCGGAAGGAGCATCGGCAAGGAGGAAAGTATGAAACAAAGAAGTATTGGTATGTGTATCTTATTGACGATCGTTACCTGTGGTATTTATGGACTTTACTGGTTTGTATGTATTACAGACGATACAAATGAGATGTCGGGTGAGAATGAACTGGCAGGTGGCGGAATGGCACTGCTGCTTACACTTGTTACCTGTGGTATTTATGGATGGTACTGGGCTTACAAGATGGGTGAAAAGGTCGATATCATTAAGAGCAGAGGCGGTATGCCATCCAGCAACAGCGGTATCCTGTTTGTAGTTCTTCAGTTATTTGGACTTGGAATTATCGACTACGCACTGGCACAGGATGCGATTAATAAGTACAGCGGCACGAACGGATATGGCCAGCCATATAATGGTGGATATCAGAACCAGCAGTATAACGGCTATAATCAGAACCAGCAGTACGGCGGTTACAACCAGAATCAGCAGCCATATAACGGCGGATACAACCAGAATCAGCAGTATGGTGGCTATGATCAGAGCCAGCAGTATGGTGGTTACAACCAGAGCGGCAATAATCCATACAGCAATGGAAATGATAATAACAACCCATATAACGGACAGTAAGAAACATATATGGAAGAAAAGAAAAATCGTGTCCGAAAGATTATATATCGGGATAGCATTATTCTTTTAGCAGGAATCCTGTATGCGGTATTTGTCAGACTGACCGGTCTGGCAGTACCCTGCATATTCCGGACACTGACCGGATGGCAGTGCCCCGGTTGTGGGATAACCAGAGCATGCCTGTCTTTATTAAAAGGAGAGATACGGACATCCTTTTCCTATAATCCGTTTTTGTACATTGCAGGACCATGTATCATATATCTGATAGTCAGGGGAGATTTGAACTACATAAAAGGAGACGCATATCGGCTGGGTTCAGCGGACACGGTTTTAATCTATATACTGATCATGGCGGCGCTGATATTCGGCGTTGTGAGAAATTTATAAAAAAATTTATAAAATACCATCTTTTATTTGACAGAACATAGCATTATAAAAGTTTTAGTGTAAGGTTTTGTTGAATGAAAGATGGTATTTTTATACGGCTTTTTCTTTATTTGCAAGGATGATGCCGGCACAGACAAGAACAAGTGCGACCAGACAGCGGATGTTTAAGGCAGATGTTTCATGCAGAAGCAGAGCTGATAACAGTACGCCAAAGACCGGATTCGAGAAGCCGTAGACGGCGATCCGGGATACCGGGTTGTGCGCTAACAGCAGACTCCATAATGTATAGGCGCAGGCCGAGATGAACGCCATATAGAGCAGAAGCAGGACAGCAGGAGCGGAGTCTCCTGCGATATGTCCGCCTCCGGCAAGTCCGCAAAGGATCATCACGAAGCCGCCGACAAAGAACTGCCAGCCGCTGAGCAGAACCGGATTCTCCTTATCGGAAAAATATTTGATGATAACTGAAGAGAAAGCATAAGCCACTGTTGATAACAGGATGAAGCCTTCTCCGGTGAGAGAGAAATGCGCGTCTACACCATTTCCCAGATTGATGATAACAACTCCGATAAATCCAATCAGACATCCAAGCATCTTTTTGGATGTAACCTTTTCCATTTTAAATAACAGACCCGATACAAGAATCGCCAGAAAGACGTTTGTCGCTTCAATGATCGCTGCCTTGCTTCCGGTCGTATTTGCCAAACCGATGTAAAAGAAGACGTATTGCAGGATAGTCTGGAACAATGACAGGATAAAGATACGTTTGACCGTTGTCCTGTTATGTGGGATCAAAGGCTTTTTATATATGAAGCTGCAGATAAGGATAACCATAAGTCCGGCGAGCAGAAAACGGATGCCGGCGAACAGAATCTGGGATGCGGTATCATTTCCGCCGATTGAAAACATCCGGTAGCCGATCTTGATGCAGGGAAAGGCGCTTCCCCATAAGGCACAGCAGATGAGTGCAAGTGTGATAACAACAGGTGTTTTCGTTAAAAAATTTTTCATGACAGAATAACCTCAATAATAAAAGTATAATTTTAAACAGTAACAGATGACGGCAGATCCACAGATGTGTCGTGCGGTATTACATGATCGCACTGTTCGGACATACTATAGCATAAAAGAAATCCGAAAAAAAAGACATAATTTTATTTAGAGATGAAGGTTGCAAAAACTGTATAAAAACAAATGGAATCTGTTGACAATTTGCACAAAAAAGGCATATAATTTTTGTTATCTGAGCACATAAGATTGCCAGAAAAAATAGCGCAGACATTTCATTCGTGTTTGTAGTTTTATCAAGGAGGGTTTTTGAAATGGCAAAAAAACCGTATTATATTACAACCGCCATTGCATATGCATCAGGTAAACCTCATATAGGCAACACCTACGAGATTGTGTTGGCTGACAGCATTGCAAGGTACAAGAGATTCGCAGGATATGATGTAAGATTCCAGACCGGAACCGATGAACATGGTCAGAAGATCGAGAATAAGGCTTTTGAGAACATGCAGACTCCAAAGGAATTCGTTGACGAGATTTCAGGCGAGATTAAGAATATCTGGGATCTGATGAACACATCTTACGACAAATTTATCAGAACAACAGATGCAGACCATGAGAGACAGGTTCAGAAGATTTTTAAGAAGCTGTACGATCAGGGTGACATATATAAGGGAGAATATGTAGGAAAATATTGTACTCCATGTGAATCCTTCTTTACAGATTCACAGCTTGTAGACGGCAAATGTCCGGACTGCGGAAGACCGGTACAGGAAGCAAAAGAGGAAGCATATTTCTTCAAACTCAGCAAATATCAGGACAGACTGATGAAGCACATTGAGCAGAATCCTGATTTTATTCAGCCGGAGTCCAGAAAGAACGAGATGATCAATAACTTCATCAAGCCGGGACTTCAGGATCTGTGCGTATCCAGAACATCCTTTAAATGGGGTATCCCGGTTGATTTTGATGACAAGCATGTTATCTATGTATGGATCGATGCATTATCAAACTATATTACAGGTCTTGGATACGATGTAGACGGTAATAACGATGAATTATATAAAAAATACTGGCCTGCTGACTTACATCTGATCGGAAAAGATATCTTAAGATTCCATACGATCTACTGGCCGATCATGCTGATGGCGCTTGGAGTACCGCTTCCAAAGCAGATCTTCGGACATCCATGGCTGATCCAGAATGACGGTAAGATGAGTAAGTCCAAGGGAAATGTAATGTATGCAGATGATATGGTCCGCCTGTTTGGTGTGGATGCAGTCCGTTTCTTCGTTCTGCATGAGATGCCGTTTGAGAATGACGGAATCATTTCATGGGAGCTGGTTGTAGAAAGAATCAATTCCGAGCTTGCAAACACACTTGGAAATCTGGTAAATCGTACGATCTCTATGTCAAACAAATACTTTGGCGGCGTAGTTACGAATACCGGAGTAATAGAAGAAGTAGATGAAGATCTGAAGAATGTCGTATTAAACTGCCGTATCAAGGTCGCAGAATGCATGGATAAGTTAAAGGTTGCAGATGCAATCTCAGAGATCTTCACCTTATTCAAGAGATGCAACAAATATATCGACGAGACCATGCCTTGGGCACTTGCAAAAGATGAAACAAAGCAGGATCGTCTGAATACCGTATTATATAATCTGGTTGAGAGCATCGTGATCGGTGCGTCCCTTCTGGAGCCATATATGCCGGATACCTCTGTTAAGATCCTAAACCAGTTAAATGCTGCAAAGAGAAAGGTAACAGAGCTTGGAAGATTCGGACTTTATCCATCCGGAAACAAGGTAACAGAAACTCCTGAGATCCTGTTCGCAAGACTGGACGTAAAGGAAGTTATGGCAGAAGTTGCCAAGTTTGCACCTCCGGTAGAAGAAACTATCTACGAGAAAGCAAAGAAGCAGAAGGAAGAAAAAGAGAATTCCGAAGAAAAGAAGAAAATGAAACAGGCAGAAGCTAAGGTCGCTGCACTTAACAATGATCCGTCTGTTCTGAATAAACAGCAGATCACGATCGAAGAATTTGAGAAGATGCAGTTGATGATCGGCGAGATCATTGCATGTGAGGAAGTACAGAATTCCAGAAAACTTTTATGTTCTCAGGTTAAATTCGGTGAGAACAATGTGAAACAGATCGTATCGGGAATTAAAGGCTCCTATTCACCGGAAGAAATGGTTGGAAAGCGCGTTGTTGCGATCGTAAACCTGAAGCCATGCAAGCTTGCAGGAGTTGTATCAGAAGGTATGCTGCTGTGTGCAGAGGATGCAGAGGGCAATCTGTCCCTTCTTACAACCGAGAAGAATCTGCCAGGTGGTTCATTCATCAGCTAATTAATAGAAAACGCAGCCCTACAGATATGAAGTCGTTGATTTATTGGGTGGTCTATGATAAAATTTTAATGTCTGCTTATAGTATGGAGGAAAGCAGATTTTGAAAGATTTAGAAATCTTAGCGCCATGTCCCTTTGGATCAACGACGAAAAGGGTGACGAGGATAGAGGTTATCGAAAATTCGGCGGATGCCTCTACGCAGAGTCCGGATGCGCACATGCATGCCAAATATGGAAGAGATTCCAAAACAAAGCAGCATGACCGGATAATTTGATGATGCAGTAAAATATCTGGCGGACGATAAAGACAGATATACGAACAGAAAAAGAAATATGCATCATAAGCCGAAAGGAGATAATTGAATATATGTGTGGAATCATAGG
Source organism: Clostridium sp. AM46-21 (assembly GCF_003480025.1). NCBI lineage: Bacteria > Bacillati > Bacillota > Clostridia > Eubacteriales > Clostridiaceae > Clostridium > Clostridium sp. AM46-21. Next base: position 21,036 of record NZ_QUIB01000020.1, on the reverse strand, counting down.
TTTTACAGGCAGAAAGCCGGCGAAGGATATCCTGATCGATGGACTGGAGCGGTTAGAGTACAGAGGCTATGACAGTGCGGGTATTGCACTTTTAAATGACGATGATACATTAACGATCCGGAAGAAGGCAGGAAGAGTCAGCGAACTCAGGGAACTGTGTAAGGATGGAGATTATTCATCGACTTGCGGTATCGGACATACAAGATGGGCAACACATGGTGGAGTTACAGATGCGAATGCGCATCCGCACAGATGTGGAAATGTTGCTCTTATCCACAATGGTATCATTGAGAATTACAGTGACATCATAAGAGAGTATGGACTGGCAGATAAGCTTGTATCAGAAACAGATTCTGAAGTTGTGGCAGCCCTGCTGGATACTTTGTATGATGGTGATCCGATCGCAGCGATTCGGAAGGCGGTTAAGATAATTGCGGGTTCATTTGCGCTTTGCATTATGTTTGCAGACAGACCTGGAATCATATATGCAGTAAGAAATGTCAGCCCGATGGTAGCAGCACACAGCGAAGAAGGATCTATCATTGCGTCAGACCTGACAGCGATCATTTCATTCTCAAAAGATTATTTTGTTGTGCCGGAATATCATATCCTTACAATGACACAGGAAGGAATCCGGGTTGAGGATCTGAAAGGCAATGAAGTAAAACCACAGATGTTAGAGATTACATGGGATATTACAGCCGCTCAGAAAGGTGGATTTCCACATTTCATGTTAAAAGAGATTTATGAGCAGCCGGAATCCCTGAGAAATACGATCACACCAAGAATTGTGAATTCACTCCCTGATTTTACAGAAGACGGGATTGATGATGAAGTATTTAAAAATTGTGAAAATATCACAGTCATTGCATGCGGAACTGCTATGCATGCCGGAATCGTAGGAAAAGCAATGATCGAATCAGAGCTTCGTATACCGGTAAATGTGGAGATCGCATCAGAATTCCGTTATAAAGAACCACTGATCAATGAGAAGACATTGGTTATCGTAACTTCCCAGTCGGGAGAGACAATTGACACATTGGAAGCAATGCGTCTGGCAAAAAGATGTGGTTCCAAGGTTATTTCGATCGTAAATGTAAAAGGGTCTACGATCGCAAGAGAAAGTGATTATGTGTTATATACACATGCCGGACCGGAGATTGCAGTTGCAAGTACAAAGGCATATTCGGTTCAGATGGCGGCAATGTATTTAATCGGCTGCAGGCTTGGACTTGTAAAAGGAATTTATTCAGAAGAGCAGGCAAAGGAATTTATCAGCAAACTGTTGGGAACAATTCCGGTAATAGAAGAAACCCTGCTTCAGGCAGATGAAGTCAAGACTGTTGCTAATTATATAAAGATGGCTCCGGATGCATTCTTTATCGGAAGGGGAATGGATTATACTCTTTCACTGGAGGGGGCTCTGAAGTTGAAGGAGATATCCTATGTTCATGCGGAGGCTTACGCAGCAGGTGAATTAAAACATGGTACGATCGCTCTGATCACAGAGAATGTACCGGTTATCGCGTTAGCGACACAGCCGGCTGTATACGAGAAGATGGTTTCAAATATAAGGGAAGTAAAAGCCAGGGGAGCATATGTTATTCTAATTAGTATGGGTGACGAAGTTACTGACACCCAGATATGTGATAAGCATATAAGAATACCTAAGCAGGATAGTTTATTTACTGTATTTGCAGCGGCTGTTATTTTGCAGTTGATCGCATATTATACATCAGATGCAAAAGGGCTGGATGTAGATAAACCGCGTAATCTTGCCAAGTCTGTTACTGTAGAGTAAATGGGACTTGAGTGGCTGGAGAATAATTGCGGAGGGTGTTATTATGAGCACAGAGAAGACATATTTGTGCGATGAGTACAAATTATATTTTAAGATTGAAGATGATGTCCAGATCCTTCATAATGAAGTCGAGCTGTACAATACATCATTTGTAGGAAACAACAGCTTTTGCCATGAAGAGTATATTGACGGACAGAGAGCGCTTACATATTCGATTCCGGCCATGATTACGATGAATCAGTTTATTACAAAGAAGATTCACAGGGACGAACTGGTGGATATTATGTTCAGCATAGCTGACCAGTTGATGTACCTGAAGGCGAATGATATGCCACTCGGTAAGGTTATCCTGAATATTGGATACATGTATCTGAATCTGGAAGATATGAGTGTTCAGCTTGTATTCCTTCCAATCGATAAACCGATGGAAAAATGCAATATGGAGAAGTTTGTCAGAGATCTGGTAAACAAGCTTGACTTTGCGAATAAGAAAGCTTCAGACTGTGGATATGAACTGATCAAATTCTTTGATCATAATCCATCTTTCTATCTGTCAGAGTTCTACAAGATGATCACAGATATGAAGAACGACAACAATGTTCATCCGGAGGATGAGCAGCATTTCATTGTCAGACCGCAGAAAGCAGAGGCAATAGAAGATACGGAAGTTCCATTACAGACAACCGTTGTATCAATTCCAAGTTTTAAACTGGCAAAGGAAGTTAAGGATTATTCCGGTAATGATATCGGATTTGATGATGATTCAGACATTACATCAACGACTGTTTTGACGAATGCATCCAAGAGCAAACCGGGTCCTGTTATCGTAAGAACCAGAACCGGTGAGCGGATTAAGATCGACAAACCGATCTTCTGTATCGGTAAGTCTGCACAGGGTGTTGATTATCAGGTAACAGACAACAATTCTGTCAGCCGTCGTCATGCATATATCATCAACGTCAATGGTGTTTATTATCTGCGTGATAACAAATCAACCAACCACACCTATCTTGGTGGCAAGATCATCAACAGCGGTACAGACATGATGCTGATCGATGGCAGCAAATTCAAACTTGCAAACGAGGAATTCACATTCCGCGAGAAATAAACCAAAAGGCTTCGTCCTGTTTCTGACAGACGAAGCCTTTTCATATAACTATTCTGTAAGTATTTTATCAATAGGCAGAAAGACAACAGCGTGTAGTATGTATAGATAGAAAAAAGAACAATATCTTTCATGTAGCAGACCTTTTTACTCTGTATAACTTCGAACTAACCTCGGCGAGCCTCGCTAAGGTCTCAGTTACGAACGTCGGTCCTTAACGAACCACCGTTAGGTGGGAGTTTAGTACCGCTACGTGAGAAATAGAACGAGAGTGTTCTGCGTAGTGAAAGGGTATTGTTCTTTTTTTAGATGAAAAATTGGTGCTGTTGTCTTTCGCCCGTTTATTCCTTGGAAGTGTCGGCTTCCGTAGCGTCAGCGGTCTCAGTGGCGATCATTGCCTGGTCGATCTCCTTCAGACTGTCGGATGAGATGCTGTAGTATTCACCGTCATCGTTGATAAGTGCCTTGATGACTACAGGATCCTTGTACTGTGGTTTTTCGGTATGAGAAGAAAGGATCGATGCAATACCGTTTGCAAACTTTTTATCATATTCCTCTTTCTTAACGTCATTATAGACACCGTCGTCTACGTCTTTATTAAAGGCTTCAATATAAGCAATAATTTCATCGTAGGACTGGTCAAGGATTGCCAGTGGATATATGGTTACATCCACATAGTAGTCCCCGTTTTCTTTATAGCTTTCCGATACTTCATATCGTGCATCATTGTAAATAGCGGCAGCAACAGTGGTAAAAGTCTGGTTTACTTCAACAGACTGGTTGGTATTCAGATTATAATGTGTGATCAATTGGTTTGCGAGATTGGAAAGGCAGTCCTGATACAGTGCAAGTGCATCGGTTTCATTTCCTTTATTCTGTTTCACATAATTGGTGTAATCACCTTTATAATTAACATCGAGAAGATTTTTTACATACGATTGGTATGCGGTAACTTTTTTCTGACCACAGCCGGTAAAAGCAAAAAGACAGATCAGGATCATAAATGCAGTGGTCAGGCATTTTCTTGTGTGTTTCATAGTAATAAAAATTCCTCCTAACAGTTCGGTTTGATTTCCTTGTCCAATATAGCACAAAATATGTGCTTTGTAACTAAATTAAGAAAAAATAATTGTGCAAAACTATAAGGGTGTGTTATAATCATTTCAATTAGTGCTTACAGAAAATGAGCATCTGTACTGGAATGCATAAGTATAACACACAGAAATAGACGACGATGGCAGGCGCAATGATCGCCCTGACGACAGGAAGATGCTTAAATAATAGATTATTTTGGAGGGATCATCGTGGCAAAAGACAATAATTTTGATGAGGAAGAAGTAAAGACAGAAGCATCATTTAAGACAGTAACATTTGGTGGATATGATAAGAATTCAGTTGATTATTATATTGAAGAGTTAAAGGCTGATCATGAAAAGGAAGTCAATGAGTTAAAGGCAAATGTAAACAAGCTCAGCGAAGCCGTATTAAGCCTTAAGACTATGAGAGAAGTAAATCTGACAGAGTCAAATAAGACAATTGATGGCTTAAAAGCAAAGAATGCAGAATATGAAAGCGAGATTGAATCTCTGAAGGAGCAGGTAAACGCTTATAAGCAGAAGGAATTCGAATCCGCAGGAAGATATGAATCCATTTCAAGAACACTCTTAGAGGCAAGAGAGAGCGCAGATGCGCTGATCGCCCAGACGAATAAAGAGTGTGAGGCACAGCATGCAGAGATGACTGCAAAGTGTGAAGCAATGGAGAAGGATACAACCGATCGTTGCAATGCACTTGAGACAGAGACAAATGCAAAGTGTAAGCAGATGTATGATGAGACGGAAGCAACTTGCGCAAGTCTGAAGGAACAGGCTTACAACGACAGCGAGCGTACAAGAAATAAAGCACATGAAGCTGCAGAAGCTTTAAGTGCAAAGACAGATTATGAGTGCAGAACCCAGAAGGAAAATGCACAGAAGGAAGCAGAAGCTATTACAAACAAAGCGACCAGCGAAGCATACGTTCTCAGAAAGAATGTAAAGAAGGAATGTGATGCAGTCAGCAAATATATGGGAGAACTTCTGGCTGCCTTAGATGGTGTTGTAGATGCATGTTGTGTAACAAAGGATATTGCAGATAAGGCATTTACAGGTCTGAAGAGTGAAGCAACTTCAATGGTGTCATCCGAGGATGATAAAGAAGCTGCCGGAACGGAAGACGACAAAACAGAGGAATAATATTAACAGCGATATTTAGCATACATGAAACTTTTCTATGGCTGACATGGAAAAGTTTTATGTGTCTATGGGGTTACATAAGAGAAAAGAGGGATACATTTGGAGATAGGCAAAATCAGCAATTATTCAGATTTTCTGAGCCATATTGAATATCCCGCAGTTGTATTCTGCGAGGATGGAGAAGTTTTAAGTATCAATAATGCGGCAGTAAAACTGGTCGGCAACCAGATCGATTCGATCACGATGGAGCCGGATAAGTTTATGTCCAGTGATGAGTTCTGGCCAATTTTAAATGAGAAGAAAACGATTATCTGGCATCGGCTTCTGCTGAATATAAATAAGAAAAAAAGACTGGTTGTAAGTGGATTTGTCAATCAGTTTGAATATAACGGGAAAAAGGCATATATGGTACTGTTTGAACTGCGCTCCGATGTAGCAATCGGAAGTATGAGTCTGGAACGTATCATTAACCATGCGGGCATTCTGGCACTGTATCTCTACAAGCCGGACAGCAGATGGCAGACTCGTTATGTAACAAAGAATATAACGGAATTCGGATATAAAGAAGGTGACTTTTACAGTGGAGCAGTAGGGATTCGCGATATTATAGTTAAGAATGACTATGATATTCTGATCGGGAATCTCTATAAGGCGGAGAATACAGGACATACGGATTTTGAGATGAAGGTACGTTTTGTATCGGCAGAGAGTGCAATCACTACTATGATGCTGAACTGTCACATCGTAAAGTCGCCGGATGGATGTGCTGATGGCATTGAATTATTATTTGTAAAAGAAAAAAAGCATTCCTATGATGGGGAAAAAGGTGAATATATATTATCTGTTATGAACAAGATCAAGAGTCTTGTGATGGTAAAATCCATTAGCAGAGGACACAGCACATTGAAATACATTACACCGAATGCCAGATTACTTGGAATGAATGTGGATGCACTTATGGCGGGAAATAAACTGACAGAAGACTATATTCATCCACAGGATCGCGCAAGAGTTATTCAGAATGCGAAGAATGTGTTAAAGAGTGGTGGATCCGATTATGAGGACGAGTATCGTATCGTAGATGATTATGGAAATGTCAGATGGGTTCGTTCCCAGAACAGTATCACACAGGCAGGGGATTCTTCTTATACGATTGAGTTCTTTATAACAGATATTACAGAAAACAAGAAGCTGCAGAACAGTGTAGAGGAGGCTAAGAAAGAGTATGAAGACAAGCTTTCTTACATTATGAACACGACTGTAGATGAGAATGAATATACGAGCGAGAGTATCGATAAAGACAAATGGAACAGTATTGTAAAAGCATTTGCAAGCTTAAGCGGGCTATATTCAACGGTTGTATCTCCGGCGGGAGATCAGCTTGTAGAACCGGCAGGACCGTCTCTGCATATGGGAAGCTTTTATGATCTTTTTGAAAAACCTCAGTATAAGAGTATCATTGTGAAGTTAAATGAGGTGATCCTTCAGAACAATGTTCCGGTCATTATGGAGATGGATGACGGTATAGATGGAAGTATTATCTGCGGAGCCCCGATTAAGATTGGAGAGAAACACATTGCAACCTGGATCCTGTGCGGATATGATACAGCAGATGTTACAAAGATGAAGAAGGTCTATAAGATCCAGTGGAATATGTGCAATATCTTCTCAGAATATGCATATAATGACAAGGTCCTGTCCAAAGAAGCAGAACGGAGCAAATCTGTTGAGATGTTGTTAGAAGAGAAGATCCAGAGACAGAAGATTCTGACAGAAGCACTCAGTTCCATGGACAGTGATGATAATAAGACAATCAGCAATATTTTGGAAAGAACCAGTGATTATCTGGGAATCGATGTTATGGCGATCTATTCCCTGAACGAAGATCAAGAGTATATGTGCAGTCATATCTGGTCAAGAGAAAAGAACATGTCTGCAGAAGAATATGTGGAAGAATGGCAGCGGGGCAAGAAATTCTTTGCACACAGCAAGGAACGTTCTTACGACTGCATTGTAGCAGATAAGAACCATAACTTTAAGAACTTCCAGAGCAATATGGAGCAGATCGGTGTAACGAGTTTTGTCGCACTCAGCATAGAGATCAATAATATCATCAGCGGTTGTATTGTTATGGCGAACAATCATACAGATAAGATATGGTCAGAGGATGATATTGAATTTTCGAGGATATTCGAAACGTCATTCAGGGTATCCTTGCCAGAATAGAGGGTGATGGCAACATTCGAATGGTAAATAAGCTTCTGGTAGATACATATAACCATATCAAGATCGGCATCTTTATCCGTGATGAAGAGACCGGAGAGGTATTGTTCTCCAATCAGCCGTTAAACGATATGCTTGGATATGATTTTACAGGAAAAGATAGTAAGACACTGATCCGTGATCTGAATGATACATTTAAAGGTGTATCAACGGTGCAGAAGCCATTTCTGACCGAACGGAAAGAAGTGAGCTGGAGAAGTTATATCAGACAGTTCGATAAGATCATGGATTTATCCGAAGTCAGCATGAAATGGCTTGACGGAAGAAAGGCATCTCTTGTAATATTAAGGGATGTACAGGATTAACAGTAACCAGAAAGGGGACCAATCATGGCAAGTTCAGATATCGGTATAGATTTAGGTACCGCCAGTATATTGGTATATGTAAAAGGCAAGGGCGTTGTATTAAAAGAGCCGTCCGTAGTTGCCTATGACAGAGATACAAATAAAATAGTAGCGATCGGTGAAGAAGCCAGACTGATGCTTGGAAGAACACCGGGAAATATCGTAGCGATCCGCCCACTTCGTCAGGGTGTTATATCAGACTACACAATAACAGAAAAGATGTTAAAGTATTTTGTCCAGAAAGCAGTGGGAAGAAGTTACTTTGGAAGACGTCCACGTATCAGTGTATGTGTGCCTTCGCAGGTAACGGAGGTGGAGAAGAAAGCAGTAGAAGATGCAACTTATGCAGCAGGTGCAAGAGATGTATCGATTATAGAAGAACCGGTGGCAGCAGCAATCGGCGCAGGAATTGATATCTACAGACCATGTGGTAATATGATCGTCGATATCGGTGGCGGAACTTCAGATATTGCCGTTATTTCCCTTGGCGGCCCGGTTGTAAGTGCTTCCATTAAGGTTGCCGGAGATGATTTTGATGAAGCAATCGTGCGTTTTATGAGAAAGAAGCACAATCTTCTGATCGGTGAGAGAACCGCAGAGGAGATTAAGATCAAGATCGGAACCTGTTTCAGAAGACCAGAGAACATCACACTGGATATCCGTGGCAGGAATCTGGTAACCGGACTTCCAAAGACAGTAACAGTAACATCAGATGAGACAGAAGAAGCGCTGCGTGAGCCTGCATCCCAGATCTGTGAAGCCGTTCATTCCGTTCTGGAACGGACACCTCCTGAGCTGGCAGCAGACATTGCAGACAGAGGTATCGTATTGACCGGTGGTGGAGCATTGCTCCATGGACTGGAAGAGCTTCTGGAAGAAAAGACAGGAATTACAACCATGACTGCAGAAGATCCACTTCGTGCAGTTGCTATCGGAACAGGAAAATATATCGAATTACTCAACAGTAAGACAGAGTAACGCAGGAGACTTGTTGTGATAAAAGAAGGTTATGTTGAAAAAGTTATCTATAAAAATGACGACAATGGCTACGCCGTTTTCACTGTAGAAGGTGAAGACGGCGAAGACATTTTTGTCGGAACCCTTCACGGTATCAGTGAAGGAATCTACATATCTGCAGAAGGGGAATATGTCAATCATCCCCAGTATGATCTCCAATTCAAATTTACATCCTATGAAATCAAGATGCCGGACGATATGGTAAGTGTAGAACGATATCTGGGTTCTGGTATCATTAAAGGTGTCGGTGAGGCACTTGCAAAACGTATCGTAAAGAAATTTAAGATGGATTCTCTGCGTATCATTGAAGAAGAGCCGGAACGACTGGCAGAGGTCAAGGGTATCTCGGAGCGGAAAGCAAGAGAGATCGCAGTCTCTTATAATGAAAAGAAAGAGATGCAGGATGCGATCATTTTTCTGACCGGATATGGAATATCGATCAATCTGGCAGTGAAGATCTTCAATGAATACGGTCAGGAGATGTATAAAATCATCCGGTCAAATCCATATAAGATCGCTGAGGATATCAGTGGTGTCGGTTTTAAGACGGCGGATGAGATCGCTGAACGAATGGGGATCAGCAGTGATTCGGATTTTCGTATCAGGCAGCATTGTTATATACATTGTTAAATGCGAGCCAGCTTGGGCATATGTATCTTCCGAAGCAGATGCTGGTGGCAAAGACGTATTCACTTCTGGTGGATGACAATGTGCCATATAATGAAGAACTGGAAAATGAGATCGGAAGCCAGATTATAGAGCTTCAGATGGCAGGCAAGGCGATCGTAAAGGAGCTTGACGGAGCTGTAATTGCGGTCTATGCTGCGGCAAATTATTATATTGAGCTGAATTCAGCAAGAATATTGTCAGATATCGATCTGGATTTCACATCAGAGGATCGTCCACTGGATAAGATGCTTGCACAGATCGAGGAAGTAGAGAAGATTACACTGGAAGAAAAGCAGAAACTTGCGATCAAGAATGCAGTCAATAACGGCGTGGCAGTGATCACAGGTGGACCGGGTACGGGTAAAACAACAACGATCAATGCCATGATCAAGATGTTTGAGAAATTGAATCTGGAACTGTTGCTTGCAGCACCGACCGGACGCGCGGCAAAGAGGATCACCGAGGCAACCGGATATACGGCACAGACGATCCACCGGCTTCTGGAACTGTCCGGTGGCGGGATTGATGAAGAAGGAAACAGTTCCACCTATACATTTGCAAGAAATTCAAACAATCCGTTAGAAGCGGATGTAATTATCATAGATGAGATGTCGATGGTAGACAGCAGCCTGTTTTACAGTTTACTGCAGGCGATCATGCCGGGAACCAGACTGGTGCTGGTAGGGGATTCCAACCAGCTTCCATCTGTCGGACCGGGAAATGTATTAAAGGACATCATTCGTTCGGAAGTATTTTCCGTAACAGTGTTGGATAAGATATTCCGACAGGGCGAGAACAGTGACATTATCACGAACGCCCATCTGATCAATGCGGGAAAACAGCTTGCGATCAATAATAAAAGCCGGGATTTCTTCTACATACCAAGACAGGGATCACAGGATATTATCGCAGAATTGAAACATCTGATCTTAGACAGTCTGCCTGGGTTCTTCCAGGTCGATCCGATGAACATTCAGGTGCTTACTCCGATGCGGAAGTATGAGCTGGGTGTTGAGAATCTGAATAAACGGCTGCAGGAGATCCTGAACCCACCGAACAGAAGCATACCGGAGAAAGAGAAAAATGACGTTGTATTCCGTAAGGGCGACAAGGTCATGCAGATCAAGAACAATTACAAGCTGGAATGGAAGATCATGGATGCAAAAGGACGCTTCGTGAAGGAAGAGGGGGTAGGTGTATTCAATGGGGATGTCGGTTTTGTAAAAGAGATTGATGAGTTTGATCAGAAGATTGTTGTCGAATATGATGATGGAAGACTGGTAGATTACCTTTACTCCCAGCTTGATGAACTGGAACATGCATATGCTATCACAATACACAAATCACAGGGAAGTGAGTATCCGGTCGTGGTGATTCCGCTTCTTACAGGTCCGGCAAAGCTGCTGAACAGGAATCTGCTCTATACGGCAGTTACAAGGGCAAGAAAGGGTGTTGTGATCGTAGGCAATATAGGTCTGGTTAAGACGATGATTGATAATATCGACGAACAGAAGCGGTATACGACATTTGCAGAACGACTGGTAGAACTGGCATAAATCAGGAGAGGGATAATTTCCGAATGCATTGAATGTGCGAAGCACATGATATAACAGGAAAAGCAATAAAGGGGGCTATATATGCAGATACAGAACAAATGGAACCGGGCAATGATAGATCTGGTATTTCCAAGACGATGCCCGATCTGTGATGAGGTTATGCCGTATGGTGCAAAAGGAATCTGCGGAAAACATGAGTTGCTGCCATATGTGACAGAACCCACATGTATGAAATGTGGAAAAAGTCTGGATGACGAGGAGTTGGAATACTGTGCAGACTGCAGGACGCATACCCGGAGCTTTGAACGGGCATATCCGGTCTTCCGGTATGTGGAACCGGTCGCATCCAGTGTGCTCGCGATCAAATATCACAATAAACGGGAATATGTGGAATATTATGGAAGTCTTGTTGCAGAACGGATCCGGAAAGCGGGACTTGCAGAACGGCTGCAGATCATTTTGCCCGTACCGGTTCACAGAAGTAAATTACGGAAACGGGGATATAATCAGGCGGAGCTGTTGGCAGATGTGGTAGGACGGAGACTGGATATTCCGGTAGATAACGGACATCTGCTCCGTGTGTCGGATACGACACCACAGAAGGAATTATCACCGCTTGAACGTGCAAATAATATAAAACAGGCATTAGAGGTCCGGGCACTTCCGGCGGAATGGAAGACGGTCTTATTAATAGATGATATTTATACGACAGGTGCGACAGTGCAGGCATGTACGGAAGCATTACAGGAGGCTGGCGTGGAACAGGTCTATGTCGGAGTGATATGTATAGGAGAAGGTCGATGAGCTTGCATCGGCCTTTTCTATTTGTGTAAGTTATGAGTCATGATCTGAGTCTGCATGAGATGGACAACTGCCGCAGGTTTTTATATGACACTTGGATTATAGAAGGTTCTGTGTTAGAATAAACAATGTCTGCGGACACTTTGTATTTGCAGACATTGTAACGATATAAAAATGAAAAAAGGCATATTGCCTGGGAGAAAATATGAAATTTCGTCCATGCATCGATATACATAATGGAAAAGTGAAACAGATCGTTGGCAGCAGCCTTCAGGATGAAGGAAATGCTGCAAAAGAGAATTTTGTATCTGAGTACGATGGCGCAGCATTTGCCCGGATGTATAAGGATGCGGGTATACAGGGTGGACATATTATCCTGTTGAATCCGGCGGGAAGCGAGTATTATGAGGAGGATTGCTATCAGGCAGAGCTGGCACTTACGGAATATCCGGGAGGCTTGCAGATCGGTGGCGGTATCAATGCGGAAAATGCCGGACGGTTTCTTGACATGGGGGCATCCCATGTGATTGTTACATCGTATGTATTTAAAAATGGAGAGATCAACTATGACAATCTGGAAGCCATCCGACGGGCAGTTGGCAAGAATCATCTGGTACTGGATCTGAGCTGCAGACGATGCGAGGATGGTTATTATATTGTGACAGATCGCTGGCAGAAGTTCACAAAGGTAAAAATGACGGAAGGAACACTGGATATGCTTGCCGGTTACTGCGATGAATATTTGATCCATGCGGTGGATGTGGAAGGTAAGGCGTCCGGAATCGAGACACATATTGCCGAGCTGCTTGGAAACTGGGGCAGGATCCCTGTGACCTATGCAGGCGGGATCGCGTCCTTTGAGGATCTGGATAAACTGAAGCTGCTTGGCAGAAACCGGGTTGATTTTACAATCGGAAGCGCACTTGATATCTTTGGCGGACATATGCGGTATCAGGATGTCGTGCGATATCCGGAGCAGTAAGAGCTGGCTAATTGTTATGGTATAAAAGTGAAAGACATATGGAGCCGGGAGGCGACGTGTTATAAATATATGTACAGTTGAGAAGGTATCGTACATAAAGAAAATATGGAGGGATAATAAAACATGAGAAAAATGAAAAAAGTTGCTGTTCTTTGTCTGACTGCGGCGATGACCATGTCACTGCTTGCAGGCTGCAGTGGTACAAAGAAAGATGCAGATGGAACGACCGCTGAGACGACAGAGGTTACGACGGAAGCCGAGTCCACTGAGGAAGAAGAAACGACAACGGAGAAGGCAACCGAAGAGGAAACAGAGGAGCCAACAACAGAGGCACTGGGTGTTTCAGATGGTGATAAAGTCATCAATATCAATTTTGATGATAAGGATACGGATGGTTTCCACACCTATACGAATGGTGGAAATGAAGAAATGACCAATGAGGATGGAGAGCTTCACATCAACATCAAAAAGACAGGAAGTGCGGATTATGCAAACCAGATCTATTACGATGGCTTTCGTCTGTATCAGGGATGCGTTTATGAATATTCCTTTGATGTAAGATGCGACATTGAGCGTACGATCGAATGGAGATTACAGATCAATGGCGGAGATTATCATGCATATACCAGTGATGTGATCACGATCGGACCGGAGACGCAGCACATTACAGCACAGTTTACGATGGAAGAGGATTCCGATCCTGCACCTCGTCTTTGCTTTAATATGGGAAAGCAGGAAGGTATGACCGGAGACGAAGCAGAGCATAATATTTATTTTGATAATATCTTATTAGAGGCAGTTGATGCTTCCGGCGCACAGCAGGTAGAAGCAACACCGGATCCTATGGCTATCAATGTGAACCAGGTTGGTTATCTGACCGGCGATTCCAAGGTTGCTACTGTGATCGAAAAAAATGCAAAGTCATTTGAAGTAATAGATGTAACATCAAACAAGTCCGTATATTCAGCAGATCTGCCGGAAGAAGCTACCTACGATCCACCATCAGAGATGTTCTGCAAGCAGGCAGATTTCTCATCCGTAAAGGATGCAGGAACCTATAAGATCAAGACAGATGATGGAGAAGAATCCGCAGAGTTCAAGATCGGTGATGATATCTATGGTGACCTGTATAAGGATGTTGTACTGATGCTGTATAACCAGCGTTGTGGAGTAGAACTTGACAGCAGCATTGCAGGCGAATTTGCACATCCTGCCTGCCATACAGGAGAAGCGGTTGTATACGGGACTGATAAGAAGATCGATGTGACAGGCGGCTGGCATGATGCCGGAGATTATGGCCGTTATGTTGTATCCGGTGCCAAGACGGTACAGGATCTGTTTATGACATACGAGGATAATGAATACAAGGCAGATGATATTGGTATTCCGGAAAGCGGAAACGGTGTTCCGGATATCTTAGATGAAGCAAGATATGAACTGGACTGGATGCTTAAAATGCAGGATGACAATGGTGGTGTATATCACAAGGTAACCTGTGATGTATTTCCTGAGACGGTTATGCCGGAGAAAGAAACAGCACAGTTGATCGCATGTCCGATCTCAAATACAGCCACCGGAGATTTTACAGCTGTTATGGCAAAGGCGTCTGTTCTATATAAAGAATACGATGCAGATTTTGCAGCAAAATGTCTGGAAGCATCAAAGAAAGCATACGAATATCTGAGTGGCAACATGGATGCGCACGGATTCTCCAATCCGGATGATATTGTAACCGGTGAATATCCGGATACCATTTTCCGTGATGAAGCAATCTGGGCAGCAGTAGAATTGTATGCAGCAACCGGAGATGATTCCTATAAGAAAGCAGCCGATGCGATCATTGAGGGCGACGATATTGTAAACTACGGACTTGGATGGGCAGATGTCGGATATTATGCCCTGTACGATTATATTAAGTATGACGGCGGTTCAGCTAAGGCAAACGAACTGTTCTTCAATGAAGTAGATAAGACGGTAGAACAGATCAAAGACAATGGTTTTGGCGTATGGGTATCACCAACTAAGACATTTGCATGGGGAAGTAATATGAACATTGCAAATAAGGGAATGTTACTTCTGATGGCAAACAAGCTGAAGCCAGATGCAGACTATGTAAAATATGCTTCCTATCAGAGAGATTACCTGCTTGGAAGGAATGCAGTCGGCTATTGTTATGTAACAGGCTTTGGTACAAGAACTCCGCTTCATCCACACCACAGACCATCTCAGGTATTAGATGTAGCAATGCCGGGTATGTTAGTTGGCGGAGCAGACAGTAATCTGGAAGATCCATATGCGAAGGCTGTTCTTCTGGGCAAAGCACCGGAGAGCCGCTATGCAGACAATGCACAGTCATTTTCCTGTAATGAGATAACAATCTACTGGAATTCTCCATTGATCTATCTGCTGTCAGGTCTGGGTAATACAAAATAAAAAAGAATACACACACATGAACATGCAGCCGGCAGGGGTATCTGTTCGGCTGCACTGATATAAGAGAGTTATAGTTATGGACACAATAAAGAAGTTATTAAAAAAAGAGATTGTAAGATATGTAATAGCGGGTGTAGCCACGACAGTTGTAAATATTGTTTCATTTTATCTTCTGCGGATGTTCACCGGCTTATCCAGAAGCGGAGCGAATGTCATAGCGATATCGCTGGCGATCCTGTTTGCATTTTTTGCAAATAAGTTTTTTGTATTTACGGAGAGTAGTAAGAAGGATGCCGTGACTTTAAGCCGGGAATTTATATCCTTTGTCGGAACCAGGCTTCTTGCCATGCTGGTCGAAGTAGTTGGAACGAATCT
Organism: Clostridium sp. AM46-21; assembly: GCF_003480025.1. Lineage (NCBI taxonomy): Bacteria > Bacillati > Bacillota > Clostridia > Eubacteriales > Clostridiaceae > Clostridium > Clostridium sp. AM46-21. Next base: position 5,436 of record NZ_QUIB01000020.1, on the reverse strand, counting down.
GTTATGTGATTCCTTCCGCTGTAATGAATTCTTATCCAAGATCATTATTCAGTTCTTTGTAGTTGTGATCAATTATGTATTTGGCAAATGTTTCGTCTTTAAGAAAAAAAAGCCGTCTATACGGTTGTTTATGAAGAAAAACTATATTATTCTTCTTGCCGGACTGCTTCCGGCTTGTTTCCTGCTGGGAGTATGGATAGCAGAAAAGATCGGACCATTTGGCGGGAACAGTCTGACCATGGTGGACAGCCTGCATCAGTACCTTCCGTTTTTTTCTGATTATTATGATAAGCTTCAAAATGAAGGAAGTCTGTTTTATACCTGGGATATCGGTCTTGGAAGCAATATGCTGTCGATCATTGCCTATTATATTGCCTGCCCGATCAATTTCCTTGTGGTATTGTTCAAGCAGGAGCATATCTATATTGTGATGAGCTTGTTTATCGGAATCAAGATCATTTTATCCGGTATGTCATTTGCTTATTATATGCGGGAAAAATGTAAGGAACAGGGGAAATATCAGGCAGTGATTCTGATCTTTTCAACGGCATATGCATTAAGCAATTATATTATCGGTTATTCCTGGAACTTAATGTGGATGGATTGCATCCTGATCCTTCCGCTTATTATGGCGGGCTTTGAACGGATGACAGAAACCGGGAATTATAAGTTATATGTGCTGTCCCTGTTCTATGGATTGATGTGTAATTATTATATTTGTTTCATGATCTGTATTTTCCTCGTTATGGAATTCCTGCTGACCAATCATAAGAGCATAAAGAAATTCTTTACGGATGGTTTCCGTTTAGCGGGCTGTTCCTTATTGGCGGCCGGAATGGCAGCATTTCTTCTGATCCCGGCGTACCTTGGACTGAATACAACCGCTTCGGCAAATCGTGTATTTCCGAAAGCAGAATGGTATGGAAGCATCTGGGATCAGATCAAACAGCTTTTTTATCTGACAAAGCCAATCAAGAACCAGCAATTTGACGGCGGGCTGAATATATACTGTGGAACGATCTGTTTTGTTCTGCTGTTTGTATATCTGCTGAACCGTAGGATCAAGTTGTGGGATAAGGTTAAAAATGTGATCATACTTGTAGTTATATTTGCAAGTTTTAACAACCAGCTTTTGAATTATATCTGGCATGGCTTCCATGATCAGTATGGAATCCCGAATCGTTTTTCATTTCTGTTCATTTTCCTGCTGCTTGCCATGTGCTGTGAAGTGCTGATGAAGCTCAGAAGAAGGATATCCTGTCAGTTATGCTTGGAATTGCCTGTGGATATGCATTCCTGATCCTGGCGACAAAGAAGTGTACACTGGAAAAGGAAACCTTGTTATGGACAGAGATCTTTATAACAGCATACGCAGTATGCATGGTCGGCTTCACATTGACGAAGGGTATGTGGAAACGGATCATATCCTATGTGCTTCTGATTGTCTGTCTGGTTGAGACAACGATCAATGGAATTAAGGGATATGACAGCAATGGTTATGTAGATATCAGTCAGTATTTTGGTCTGGAATCGGAGATCCGGAATGCAATTGATTATCTGGACTGCAAGGATAAGCCATACCGGGTAGAGATGATGAATACAAAGATCGTAGACGAACCGACCTTTTATAATCTGAAAAGCGTCTGTCTGTTTGGCTCGACAGTATCTGCAGATCTGGTTGATATGATGCATGATCTGGGATATTACACAGGAGCAAATGAGTTTCTGTTTGATGGTGGAAATACAGTATCCAATTCCCTGCTTGGTATAAAATATCTGCTTCAGAGGGATGGCGAGTATAATTATTTTGATGTGAATTATGTAAATGAGGTGGATGGTATACGGTTATACGAGAATCCGTATGCATTGAGCCTTGGTTATATGGTCAATAATGATCTGTTGGATTATGATGGCGATATCGGAAATATGTTTGAGACGCTGAACCAGTTTGTGAAGCTGTCTACCGGTGTGCCGGGAGTATTCTCTGAATTATATCCGGAGGTATCCACATACAGTGATAACTGTGAGGTAACGCGTCAGGGAGATCTGAGTGAGTATTATTCATACAAGCGTACCGATAGCAGCACCTGTAACTTCCAGTTGAGCTTTGATATTACGGATGAGACGAATGATATTTATATCATGGCGAATTGCTCCGGTATCAACAAGGTTCGTATCTATATTGACAATGAAGAGAAGAATTATGAAAGACTTCAGAATCAGACCTATCATGTCGGACATCTGGTAAAGGGACAGAAGGTAACGGTTGAGTATTGTTTCCGCGATACCCAGGCAAATACAGGAACTGCCCGGCTGATCGTTGCAGATATGAACTGGGAATCCTTCCTTCAGGCATATGATATCCTGCAGAGCCAGCAGCTTCTTATCGGAAAGATGGAAGATGGATATGTGAAGGGTTATATTACGATCTCATATCCGGGACTGCTGTTCACATCGATCCCATATGATGCCGGATGGACAGCATATGTCGATGGCGAAAAATATGAGATTGACAAGGTTGGAAATGCATTTATTGCATTGAAGCTTGCTGCGGGTGATCATGTGATCGAATTCAAATATTTTCCACCTGGTCTGAAACTTGGACTGATCCTTACCTTTGCATGCTGGCTGCTGTTTGGCTTCCTGTGTGGAAGAAGACAGCTTCAGAACCGGAACGCGGAGAAAACATCAGGCAGGAGAAAACGCAGAACACAGAGTGCCGGCATAAATGAAACGGAGTCGGATGCAACAAGTGATCTGCCAGAACCGGACGACCGGAGCCTGTCAGTAGATGAAGCGGTGGAGCAGACAGAACCGGAGACTTTAGATGATGATTATTATAAGCATGTAGATGAGATCTTGAAGGATGTATTTGATAACGATCCAAAATAAAAAACAGGCATTATAACCATAATGCGTACGCTTTTGTGAGCCGGGAATTGACAGATGTATAACATATATAAAAAACAGGGCATATGGAACCTTGAAATTTGTTTATATCTGCCAGATTCCTGGAGATAGTGTAATCAGTGCATTAGTGATATCTAGTAAAAAATATCAAAAAAGGCCTATAGATTTTATGAAAAATCTATAGGTTTTTTTATCATCTCGTTGACCTTAACATTCATTTATAATATAATAACATGTGGAGTCAAAGTATTAGATTCAAAAAAGTAGAAATAGAGGTGCATCAATGGAGAAAATTAAGGAGTTGGGTTGGAAACCGGTCGCAGCAGCCGGTGCGGTACTTGGTCTTCTGGCAGGTATCTTAGGTGTTGCAGGTGTAGGAGTGGGTGCTCTGATCGTTGGAATACTTGCTGCAGTTGTAACATTTGGAGGAGTATTCATCATCTGTGGTGACGGTACGAGTGGAAGTGGCGGAAAGGGAGATAAATATAAAAAGTTATTTATGAACCTGCCAATCGGTTTTGCACAGGCAAAGATCATAGATGATCCTGTAAATGGTGTCAGTTATCAGATCGTAGATGCAAACGAGATCTTTGGTGAGTATTTCAAGCTGGATGTCAGTGATTACACCGGCAAGAACCTGAAAGAAAGCAAGATCGAGGTCCTTCAGGATATCAATGCCTGGTTTACGGCATATAATAACTCCGGAACAAAAGAAGGAGATCTGATGGATGTTGAGATCACAATGGAATCTCTTCAGAAGGTATTTAACACCGTAATGTATAAGTCAGAAGCAGATTACATTAACATGGTGGTTATTGATATCACAGATCAGAAAGATACAGAGAACAAATTGTCCAAGGCAATTGTTGATGCGAATGCAGCCTATAAGACACAGGCTGAGTTCCTTGCAAATATGAGCCATGAGATCCGTACACCTATCAATGGTATTCTGGGTATGCTCCAGCTTACACTGATGGCTGATGATCTTCAGGCAGATTACAGAGATAACCTTGTAACAGCAAAGAACTGTGCGGATACACTGCTCCGACTGATCAATGATATCCTTGATATCAGTAAGCTGGAAGCAGGAAAGTACAAGATCAAAGAAGAAACATTTGATATCAAACAGGCGATCGAGGAGACGGTTGCTGCTCAGGTACCACTTGCAAATAATAAGGGGTTACAGCTCGACTGTTCATTTGGAAACAATATTCCAAAGCTGGTAAAGGGCGATGGACAGAGAATTCAGCAGGTATTAAACTGCCTGTTATCAAACGCGATCAAGTTTACGTCAGAGGGAAGTGTACGTGTTAAGATCGCATCCATGGATATGGAAGGGGAAAATAAGGTTAAGATCCGTATGGCAGTTGCAGATACCGGTATTGGTATTTCAGAGGCTAACATGAGCAAGCTGTTTATCCGTTTCAGCCAGGTTGATTCTTCTGATACAAGAAGATATGGTGGATCCGGCCTTGGCCTTGTAATCACAAAGCAGATCGTTGAACTGATGGGTGGCAACATTCAGGTTCAGAGTAAGGAAGACATTGGTTCTACGTTCATCGTAGAAGTACCTATGAAGGTTGTAAAGGCATCGGATGATGCATCAGTAGAGATTGAGCAGGAAGAAGAACCGGCTGTATTTTCAATCAATGCACACAGCAAGGCAAGAATCCTTGTAGCTGAGGATGAACCGGTTAATCAGCAGGTAATCGGTAAGTTACTTGGTATGGCAGGCTTCTCTTACGATATTGCAGAGAATGGTCAGAAAGCAGTTGAACTCTTCAAGCAGAAGATTTACGATGCAGCGTTATTTGATGTACAGATGCCTGTTATGGATGGTATCGCAGCTACACAGGAGATCCGTGAGATCGAGCAGAAAGAGAAGAGAAAGAGACTTCCAATTATCGCAGTAACAGCAAGAGCCATGTTTGGTGATAAGGAACGTATTCTTGAGAATAAACTGGATGATTACATAGCAAAACCATATAATCTGAACGATGTTGTTGAGACATTGAACAAATATATTGATGATTAACATAAGGAGGTCATTTGACAATGGCAGGTAATTTTTTTCAGAATGCATTTGAAAAGACAAAGTCATTAGCTAATCAGGCAGTTGACAGCACAAAGTGTGCTGCACAGAAGACAAAGATAAAAGGCAAGATCTCATCTGAGAATTCCAATCTTGACAGAATCTATACAGAGATCGGAAGATATTATTACAACCTGAACAAGGAAGAAGCACCGGAGGAGATCAAGCATCTGTTTGACAGTGCTGCAAAGGGATTAGAGAATATTGCAGCTCTGGAGAAGGAATACAGAGAAGTAGAAGAACAGGAACACCGTATCATGAACAGTGGCAATCAGTATCAGCAGACACCACCACAGGGTATGTATAATCCGCAGATGAACGGAATGCCACCACAGGGTATGTACAATCCACAGATGAATGGAATGCCACCACAAGGCTACAATCCACAGATGAACGGAATGCCGCCACAGGGCATGGCACCGCAGATGAACGGA
>NZ_QUIB01000002.1:0-230340 GCF_003480025.1 Clostridium sp. AM46-21 | reverse complement strand
CTTGTGAAATAGTTGTATCATTTATTACATTTTGTAATAGTATTTCATTATCTTTATTCATAATAGTACTCCATATGTATTAGTTATTATCTTATATTGCAAAAGTCATATAATCTATCGGTCTCTAATAGAACTACTTACTTACTAAAACAATGGATAATATAAGATTATCCATCACTTATTTTCTTACTTTCCTTCCCCTCCAATCTATCCCCAATCCCATGCAAAATCAACCGTTTTGCATAAAACGACCATATATTGCAGAAAATGACCAAATTTCTCTTATTTTTCGATTGTATTCTTCCATTTTATAAATTCTGGAATATATACTAAGCAAGGCAGAATCCTGCTACGAAGATTCTATGCACAGCAAAAATGACCTTGGTAAGACCCATACCGGGCTTATATCGGATCTATCTTGAAGTGCATCTAATAAATAATTTTAAGGAGAACAAATACAAATGACTACGACTCTTTTATCTACACACATTCAAAACTATCTCACCTACTGTAAGAACCAGAAGCGACTGGATGAGAAAACATTAAAAGCATACCGGATTGATCTGGCACAATTTGCACATGCACAAATTCCTTCTGACATCACAGATATCACTCCCGATCTTTTAGAGGAATATGTCGCAGGTCTTCACGAACAATATAAACCAAGAACAGTAAAACGGAAGATTGCTTCATTAAAAGCCTTCTTTCATTACCTGTTATATAAGGATTTTCTGCCACAAAATCCATTCGATAAGCTTCAACTGCGTTTTCGCGAACCTATTATTTTACCAAAAACAATCCCATTAGCTACTGTCGAAACGCTTCTGTCTGTAGCACACAGACAGCAAACACTGGCTCCAACAGAATATCAACGAAAAAATGCATTAAGAGATACTGCCGTACTGGAACTACTCTTTGCAACGGGTATTCGAATCTCCGAGCTTTGCTCTCTTCACAATGATTCCATTGATCTGCAAGACGGAACCATTCTAATCTATGGAAAGGGATCAAAGGAACGCCGCATCCAGATTGGGAATGAATCTGTGCTTTGTATTTTGAAAAAATATAAGATAACTTTTCAAAAAGAAATACTCGCCTGCGATTCTTTCTTTGTTAATCAGGCTGCGAAACCCTTATCCGATCAGGCTGTGCGGCGTATGATAAATAAATACTCAGAACTTGCATCTATTGATATGCATATTACACCACATATGTTTCGTCATACATTTGCAACCAGTCTTTTGGATGCAGATGTGGATATTCGATATATACAGGAAATGCTTGGTCACAGTTCGATCACCATAACCGAAATATATACTCATGTAGCTGTCGCCAAACAGCGTAATATTCTGGCAACCAGACATCCTCGAAATCAATTCATGCTATAAGTCATATAGCATATATCAAAAAAGATGATGCAGAATATATCAAACTTCAATATTAGATTTTCAAATCTAACCTTTGAAGCTGGTATATTCCACACCATCTTTTTACATTTCTTCCAGATCATCTCTAGTCTTCTGTCGATTCTTCTATAACACAGTCTGGAAATTTTGAATGAATAAACATTTTTTCTTCTTCCGATAGCTTACGCCATAAATTAACCCTAAGAAAATAACAATGATTGAAAAGGCAGCTAGCCATTCTTTTTTCAATCGCATCCACCTCCACCTCTTATTTCATCTTACGATGTATCATGCAATTCAAATAATAATATACCCATACCTGCCATATAATTACCACGGAACCTTTTCTATTTCCCAATAATTGGATAAGTCACGAATCTCACAATCAGGAAATATTGACCATATATATTCTTTCCATTTTTCCGGCATTATCTCTGAAAAACACCACCAATCCTGCAAACTCTCCAACTGTTCGATGGCTTTTAAATCATCGAACGATATCGCGATACTTCCATCTGTACTTATAGATGTCATATCTGGAAATGCCTCTATAATTTTAGGTAATGTAATACCATACCCACCCATAGACTCTAATGAAATCATTTTCTTATCTCCATCATAGTATCTAAACGCAAATGATCTTCCAGCATAACCCTCAAACACAAATGACAACACATATGATTGATATTCTTCTCCCATATAACTTCTTATCTTTGGTGCGAGAATATAGCTTATTTTAGCCATATTATCTAAATTCCAGGAATCTGTTATATTCTGAAAATGAACTTTAACCCCTGCATATTGTATATCCGTTTCAGATAATATTCCTACATATTCCAGTTCCCAATCAGGTTCATACACTTCACTATATTGCCTCACAAAGACATTATATTGATTTTCTTTTTTTATCGGCTTGTTATTATTATAGCGAATAATACCAATGACTATAATAAGTATTACTACTACTATGCAGACTGGAATAAGCCATTTTTTTCTTTTATTCGATTTTTTCATCATACATTATTCCTCTGTCCTCCCTATATTAGAATTGTCCCCTTCCTTAAACTTACAATCTGGAAATAAAGTTAATATATAATCCTGTTTTTCTTCAGAAAAAGGATTCCCAATTTCTATGTACTTCAAATCTTTAACATCTTTTAAACAATCCAAATATTTACATCTAACACTGTCATCCAACTGAAGTGAATTCACTTCTGGAAAATTCATAACAATATTCTCTAAACAAACCCCTCTTGATAATCGATTTGCAGTAATAGTTAAAAATTTATCCCCGTCACTATATTGAACCGCAAGCCTCTTGCCTGCATAACTTTTAAAATGGAAGTCTATATCATATCCATCATAGTCTGATCCATAATAGTCTCTTATTTCAGGCAAGAGTTCCTTACATATGAATGCTATTTCACTCATATTCCAATCAGATTTTTTATTAAAAAAAGACACAACTATATGATTGTCAAATACGATACTTGCACCCTCAAGCTTCCATTCTCCTTTACAATTTTTGACGTTTGTTTTCACAAACCTATAAAAAGGACTTGTTGTTGCATAATAAAATATAATTCTTCCAATACATACAACTAACAAACATATCAATACTATATATCTCTTTTTTAATTTATATTTCAATACTAATCTCCCTCCCTACTGTTTCACTGTAATATACACAATATTCGTTGCGATGCTTACCACGGAACCTTTTCTATTTCCCAGTAATTGGATAAGTCACGGATCTCACAATCAGGGAATATGGACCATATATATTCTTTCCAATTTTCCGGCATTGTTTCCCTAAAGCACCACCAATCCTGCAAACTCTCCAACTGTTCGATGGCTTTTAACGCATCGAATGATATCGCTACATCTCCATCCGTACTTATAGATGTCATATCTGGAAATGCCTCTATAATTTTAGGTAAAGTGATACCACATCGCCCCATATTTGTCAAAGAAATCATCCTTTTATCTCCGTCATAATATATGAATGAAAATGATCTTCCTGCATAGCTTCGAAATTTAAATGCTAATGCATATGATTGATATTCTTCTCCCATATAACTTCTTATCTTTGGTGCAAGTATATAGCATATATGTGCCATATCAGTTAAGTTCCAGACACCCTCTTCTCCCCAGAAACGCACTTCAACTCCTGCGTATTCAATATCCGTTTCTGGTGCTATACTTACATTATCCAGCTCCCAATCAGGTTCATACACTTCACTATATTGCTTCACAAAGACATTATATGGATTTTCTTTTTTTACTGGCTTGTTATTGTTATAGCGAATAATACCACTAACAATAATAAGTATTACTACTATACAGACTGGAATAAGCCATTTTTTTCTTTTCTTTATATTTTTCTTCAATAGAAACTCCTTTCATCTCTTTAATATCTCTCTGCATCCCGAATTACACAATCCAAATAGCAAAGTATGCATGATTTAACCAAATCAATCAAATCATGCATACCTGTTATATAATTACCACGGAAACCTAGTATGTTTAAAATTGGATGCATCATAAATTTCACACTTTGGGAATACTGACCATATATATTCTTTCCAATTCTCCGGCACTGTTGTTCCGCCTTGCAGCCACCATTCCTGTAAATCCTCTAACTGTGAAATTGCTTTCAGATCCTCAAAATTAATTGCAACACTTCCATCCGTATGTATCGCTGTCATATCTGGAAATGCCTCTATAATTTTAGGTAAAGTGATACCACACCACCCCAAATTTGCCATAGAAACCATCTTTTTATCCTTATCATAAAAGATAAATTGAAATATTCTTCCTGCATAGCTTTCAAAGATAAATGATATTGCATATGATTGATATTTTTCTCCTATATAACTTCTTATCTTCGGTTCAAGTGTGTAGCTTACCCTAGCCATATCAGTTAAATTCCAGCAATCTTTTTCGCTCCATAAGTGAACTCTAAACCCTGCATAATCTTCATCTGTTTCAGATCTTATCCCTACATTTTCCAGTTCCCAATCAGGTTCATACACTTCACTATATTGCCGCACAAAGACAGTATATGGATTCTCTTCTTTTACCGGCATGTTATTGTTGTAGCGAATAATACCAATGACAATAATAAGTATTACTACTATGCAGACTGGAATAAGCCATTTTTTTCTTTTCTTTATATTTTTCTTCAATAGAAACTCCTTTCATTATTTCGCAGTAATATGCAAAATATTTGTTGCAGCACCTCCCATAGATGCATATGTCTGCATATAATATAAATACTCATTATAATCAATATAAAACTTTCTTCCCCATGATGAAACCTGTAACCATGTCCTATCCTCAATAGAATTTCTGATCACTCCCGTAACTGTAACATAATGATTATCAAATGTAGCATCTGTCATTTCGTAGTTTTTTTCTCTCGGGATTTCAGTATCATTCGTATACATTTTTATGTACAATCCCTTATCCTTCGCCTCCGCTTCATACTGCTCTTTTATCGCATTTGCCGACAACGTCACAGGAATATCATTTTTCAACATTTCTTCTATATTTTTCAACATTTTATCTGTTCCGCCCCCCCAATAACTGTGCAAATCAACATTATAGAACCAATTATATTTATAAACTCCATATGCAATTGATAGTCCATCAATTCCAGTCCATTTCTTTCCGTCTATGAGATCAATATCTCTTACATGAAAAAAGCTTTTTCCATGCGACTTATATAGTCAATATAAGAATTATATTCTATTGCTCCATTATCAGTCCTGATAAGATCTGTCATATCCGTCGAATACTTACTATTTACGCTCGCTAAATACAACAAAATATCACTTATAGAAATTAAACCACACCCATAACTATCAATTGTTGAATATTTCTCAATATTATTTTGTTTATATTCCTCTCCAAACCATCCCTGATTTCCACCATATGAAATTTGACTATTACCATCTTCATCTATAAAATTCACCGCAATATAATCATGCTGCAACTCATAAACATCGACATTACATATTGATGGATTTGAGTGATATATTTTTACCTCCTCATAGTCTGTATATCCATCCCCATCAGTATCGGGATTTCGGGGACTGGATTCCATATAATAAAAATCCGCGTTCTTAGGAACATCCAATGTCATTATATTGGAAAACTGCTTATTTCGTTTTGTCGGATCTATTTCCTCTCCATCTGTCAATTTATCCCCATCAGTATCCTTTTTCTTTGGATCAGTATAAACGATCATACCATACTGATTTCTCATTCCTCCTCGTTCTACTACATCAGGAATACCATCTTCATCCGTATCTGTCAGATCTGTTACTTCTGTGTTTGAATTTGTGACCGGGCGTTTTCCAATCCCCAATTTCATAATCATATCGGATAAATCATTTAAATCCTGCATTTTATAAAAAGTTCCACCAGTCATCTTTGCCACTCTGATCAACGGAGCTTCTTTTGCGTATTCTCCTAATGCTATCGTATCTACTTTTATATTTCTTTTTTTCAAATAAATTAATAATTCTGATGACCCATAGCTAAAATCACTTCCACATACAAGAACAATACGTCTGTCAGGATATCTTGTATCCGTTTTTTCATAGTCTTCATAATTCTGTAATATAACTCCAAGCATCTCTAAATCTTCATTTAATTTAATCTCTCTATCATACTGCCATTCTTTTATCAACATTTTTTCCAATTCATTACGATTTGCTATTTCTTTTATATTTTCTGCTTCTGTAAGATAATCCCCATCATCATAAAGCAAACGCCCAAAAACTTCAAACGTATCTGTATTACTCATATCATTATGAATCTCATGATAAAATGCAAATGCTACTTTATCATTCTCTCTCATGGTATCCGTAACCTCACCTATAATCTGTCGCCCAGCATCAATATACTGTGAGTGATATTCTGTTAATTTTTTCCCTTTCAATCCCGATGAATTGCCGGGTGTCCCCGCAAGCTCCCAAGGAACCGTACAATCAAATAATAAATATGTGTAACATGCATCAATTTCACGCTCCGGCAAAACTGTGGTAAGGTAATCAAATTGCAGATTCCATACCTCTTCCCACTTCTTTTGATCTACCAACATATATTTGCTAAAATGTGTTGTCTCCGTACTAACGATCCCAGTCTCAGCGTCATGCTCTGTCTCCAGCTCAACCATCTGTTTATTATCCTCATCATACCATAAAAACAGAAGGTCATTAAACTCTGTTTCTCCAAGCTTTGTCTGATCGACCTTATAAGAAAGTGTCGCCGTTTCAAATGTACATGTTGTTGTTATCTCAAATGGTTCACCCACCAGACCTGCTACATTTGAACATCCATAATCTGTATCCATTATACTTTCAATTGTTGTTGATGCCGTAAGGCTACCGGATGTCACCATATCCACCTGAATCTCTGTAACAGCACACTCCTTATTCTCAACCTCATATGTAACACTCTGTTCAATCCGTTCTTTTCCATCAGGGATTCCATTTTCATCGGTATCCGGCTTTGTAGGATCAAATCCCATTGCCGGTTCATCCCCATCGATCAAACCATCTCCATCCGTATCCGGTTTTAATGGATCTGTTCCATATACCAGAACTTCATCTCCATCGGACAGCCCATCCTGGTCGGTATCCGACTCCCATGGAAGCGTTCCATACATATATTCCTGCGCATTATTTAAACCATCACCGTCAAAATCCTCCTCCGCATCGCTAATGCCATTTTCATCGGTATCTGGTTCAGTTAATGATGTTCCAAGCTGTAAAAACTCGTAATAATCATCCAATCCATCTCCATCAGTATCTGAAAGAATCTTGTCACTGCCAATCAATTCTTCCAGTTCATCCGGTAACCCATCCTCATCAGTATCCAGATAAGAGTTCCAATTATCAAAATCACTCATCAATTCCTCATATCTTTTCTGTTTCGCATCCCAATCCTCTGTTGTCGTTTCCGTACTACTATCTTCTGTTGTATTTTCTTCGGTACTGTTGTCCTCTGTTGTTTCTTCTGAACTATTTTCTTCAGTAGTAACATCTGGAAGCTCTCTTCCCTCCAGATATTTTCTCTCATCATCCGGTATGTCTAGTAATTCAGACTCTGTGCCTACAAACTCTGCCATTTGGCTACTATAATTTACATTTACACTACTACTTATGATCGTAACCGTTTCCGCTATTACAATAATGTTATTTAATCCCAGATTCTGTGCCTGTATCTTCACATGTCCAAATGGTGCGTAGATCAAGCCACTCAGATTCACATTTGTACTGTCAATAATGATATCTCCATATTTGGAATAGATAACAGAATTATTTGTATTTTTCACCTCTCCGGTAAGCGTTATGGTTTCCAATGCCTTAATTGCCGTATTCAGGTTAATATTTCCCTCCAGATTCATCTCTCCGGATGCCGCAACCGGAGTACTGATATTGATATTCGTCTCCTCTAAAACATAGTCTCCTTCACATGCCACATAATCGGTACCAGTAAAATATGCATCATCTATTGCATGAAACAAATACATCATGGATTCCTCTGCTGATTCTTTTTTTGTTCCATTAATTTGAAGATTTCCCGATGCTGATATCGTTCCATTCGTCACCATATCACCATTCAAGCAGAAATTATCTGCATTTATAGTAATGGCTCCTTCTTTCTGTGCTGATGCAAATATGGTATATGGATACCTGGTCTTCTCCTCAGCCTTTGCTGGCAATATCGTCATGTTGCCTGCCACCATTGCTCCAGCAGCAATAACCGCTGTTATCTGTTTCCATTTTCTTCTCCAATTCATAATAAATACCCTCCCATGTATTGATCCTTTTTCTTTTGTTACTTAATTATTATTTACTTCCTCCTTTTCATGCACTATACTGTTTTATCCCCCTCCAAACAACCCACTTTGCAGAAAACGACAATATATTGCAGAAAATGACCAAACTCACGTAAATCAATATGAAATTTCTTCATTTAAACCCCAGATAGTGTAACAAACAAAAAAAGCAACATCCATGCAGTAACCACTTAAGACTTTCTTACGAAACCTTAAGGTTGCTGCATGGATGTTGTTTTTTATAATCTCTGTTCACTTATCAATATTTATATGCTGTAAATGCTTCCTCTACTTCCTTATATCTGGCTTTCGGTATCGAAATAATATCACCATTATGAAGCGTAACTTCATATCTTGATACCTGCCTGATATGCTGCAAATTTACCAGATAACTTTGATGCACCCGGATAAAATGATATGACTTCAGCTCTGCTTCCAGATCATTCATGGTGCCATACCTGGTATATATCCGAACTTTCCCATTTTCTATAATATGGAACTCCAGTTTATGTAATTTACTTTCAATATATAAAATGTGATTGAATAAAACCTCTGTCTGCCCTTCTTTAAATGTAAATTTCTTTCTGGCAGTATGCGGTTCCCGTTTATCCAGAACTGCATCCAGACATTCTTCCACACAAGTTGTATTGGTATCAAGGAATATAATAGAATTTTCAGGAAGGGATTCTCCCTCACACAGGAACATCTCTCCTGAATCGAATGTATCAATTGTATATAAGATCTCTTTTGTATCCAGATAATTCTCTATGGATGTCCGCATCTGATCGCGGCATTTCTTTTCACCATTACATATGGCAATCTTCATCATATGCCCCCTCTTTTTCGCATAATGCATTATGTCTGTAAACAATATAATATAAGATTTTCACCCATAAATCAATCGTCTGCTCTTTTTATTCAACAAAAAACAACATCAACATGCCAGCCATAAGACTACCTTCTGATAATCTTATTTTTAACATATTGATGTTGCTTTTATATGTCCTCTATTCGATTATTTATTACTTATTCTTCACCCAGATATTTGTCGATGCTGACCAGCTTTACGCAAAGAACAAAGATCTTTGAAGCTGCTTCCATCTCCTCAACAGATGGGAAGGATGGGGCGATACGGATATTGCTGTCTTTTGGATCTTTACCATATGGATATGTTGCACCTGCGCCTGTCAGAACAACTCCTGCATCCTTACACATTGCTACGATCTTCTTTGCACAGCCCTCTAATGCATCAAATGAAATGAAATATCCGCCAACCGGTCTAACCCATGAACCGATCTCAAGTCCTGCAAGCTCCTTATCGAATTCATTCAAAACTGCTTCAAACTTTGGTCTTAAGATATCTGCATGCTTCTCCATATGAGCCTTCATGCCATCGATATTCTTGAAGAATCTTGTATGACGAAGCTGGTTGATCTTATCATGTCCGATTGTCTGAACGGTAAGCTGCTTCTTGATAAATTCAACATTTCTTGGAGATGTTGCAATTGCTGCTACACCGGAGCCAGGGAATGTGATCTTGGAAGTAGAGCCAAACATGTATACCATATCCGGATTTCCGGCTTTCTCACATTCATCTATGATATTTAAAATCTCTGCCTGCTTGTCCTTATATAAATGATGGATGCAGTATGCGTTATCCCAGAAGATTCTGAAGTCTTCTGCTGCAGGCTTTAATGCTGCAAAACGTCTTACTACTTCATCTGAATAAACGATTCCTGTTGGATTTGAATACTTTGGTACACACCAGATACCCTTTACTGCAGGGTCGTTATTTACATACTGCTCTACAAGATCCATATCCGGACCATCCTCTAACAGAGGAATGTTGATCATATCTATTCCAAAGAACTCCGTGATCTTGAAATGTCTGTCATATCCCGGTACAGGGCAAAGGAACTTCACCTTGTCCAGCTTACACCATGGAGTAGAACCATTTACACCATGTGTCATGGAACGGGATACTGTATCATACATTACATTTAAGCTGGAGTTACCATATACGATGATATTCTCCTTTTTCACTTCCATCATATCTGCCATAAGCTGACGGCACTCACCGATACCATCCAGATCACCATAGTTTCTGGTATCGTTTCCTAACAAAGTTCTCATATCCGAAGAACTATTGATCTCATCCAACATTCCCATAGACAATGCAAGCTGTGAGAATCCAGGCTTACCTCTTGCCATGTTCAGACTCAGACCTTTTGCCTGTTCTTCCTTATACTCCTCCAAAAGAGCGGCTTTTAAAGTCAATAATTCATCTTTACTCATATCTTTGTATTTCTTCATTCTACATACCTGTGCCTTTCACTTATTCTATTCCGGTTAAATCAGTTATGTCCTGTAAAATTCCTATTAGCTATTTTAAAACATTTTTCAAAAAAGGCAAGCCTATAATTGAAAGTTCTTGTCTATTTCGTTTCAAATATCAACTATTTTATTGAATTTTCTTTATTTTATTCTGTTTTTTCTGCAAAAATCGCATTTTTCTCCATTATTTTCATGTATGACTTGTTTTCATTAAGTAATATGCAAACAAAATAACACCGGTCAGACTCTCTCTCCAACCGGTGCCATCTTATATGTATTTACGAATTGATACTTTTACAAGCTTTCATCTTAGTATATGGAACTAAAATCCAGATACCATTTTCCGCCTCTCTTATAGACATACATAGTGAAATCATTCTCGATATCATCATCCTTGCCCTTTACCTTGACCGTGCCTTCCACGCGTGCAACCTGGCTAACCTTGATATCGTATTCATCTTCATAGTCTTCCTGCTTATCTTCCAGCTTGCTGCCTTTTAACTTCTTAACCTTCTTGAACTTAACCTTGATGCTCTTTACTTTACCAACCTGGTTTTCGAGAGATTCACCTGACCATTCCAGAATCTGATCTAACTTATCGATCATTTCATCTTTATCCATATCTTCTTCGTCCTTCGTATATTTAAGGACTTTCTTATCAATCAGCTTATACAGCTTCTTACCGCTCTGCTTTTCTACTGCATTTACATAAGCCTTAACAACTGCCTTTGGGCTCTGCTTACCGTGACCAGCAATTCCACCGATAATGTTAAAGATCAGGATCAATGCAACAACTGCTGCCGCTGCAATAATAACGATCTTCTTGTTATCCATGATCGCATTCTTTACTTTATCAAATCCGCTGCCTGCCGGCTTATTACCCTGTGGCTGCTGTCCATACTGTCCACCATATGCCTGCTGGTTTGGATCATAATACTGCTGTCCGCCGTATGCCTGCTGGTTCGGATCATAATACTGCTGTCCGCCGTATGCCTGCTGATTTGGATTCATATTCTGAGCTGCTCCATCCGGCTGTCCGGCATTCATGCCATTTTGCTGATTTCCATTCATATTCTCGTCCATGTTACTCTCCTTTATAATTCAGACTAAATTTCATCTGACAGCCTCATCTGCCAGATAGCCCATCGATAACACAATATATTCATTATCGACAAAATTTATTCTACCATCTAAAATCTCAACCGACAATATATTTCTAAAATTTTTGCTAAGGAAATGCCACACTTGTATATGCTCCAACCCCAAAATTCAGATACAACATTTCTGCTCTGTCTGGATTTCCACGAAAAAAAAGAGATAACATAACTGCTATCTCTCTTTTCTTCGGCAATCTCCTACCAGTCATTCAGGCTCTCCATCTTGTCGAGCTGGTTCTGGATCAGTGAAACTACCATATCTCTTATCTCATAGGTCTTCATATCTGCAAATGTCTCATATGGGATCGGTGGCAGAAAATGAAGCTGTGTAATAACCTTTCGGAAAGATTTTCCTTCGAATGGTTTAAATGAATCATATAATACAACCGGCACGATCGGGCATTTTGCCTTCTGTGCGATCTTGAAGCTTCCCGGCAGGAAGCCTCTCAGAGAATTATGGTTATGGTTATATCCGCCTTCCGGGAAAAGAATATATCGTCTTCCCGCTTTGATCTCTGTCGCAACGTCATTAATTACCTGAACCTGCTGCCTGAGATCGGTTTTATCCAGACGCTTTGCCTTTAACAGCTCACACAACTGCGTGACGATAAACAAATGTGATCGCTTCGCATCCATTACATATGTGCATGGCTTTTCATGTACGCTTATAACACCAAGTGCATCGTACTTGCCCTGATGATTTGCAAACATGATATATCCGCCTTCCGTCGGCAGATTCTCCATGCCGGATGCAACCGTCTCGATACGCCCTCTTTTCTTTACATGCTCGATCATAACCTGTGCCATTCTGTAGCATGTCTCCTCATCATATTTCTCACCATGTCTGGCATAATATGACATCTTCGGAACATAATACAAAATCAGAAAAAAACAAGAAATGATCACTATAAAAAATCTAACCATCTACCTAAATCCCCTGAATTTACAACTCTCTGTCCAAAAGTACTGCAATATCCAACAACTGTTTTTTTGATCCGGTGCGATCCGCACCGGATCCGGCCATTTATAAATCTCTACCCGTTACCTTTAATCGCATTAACGCTCTGGAAAGAGATGCTTCTGTCTGTTTGTACTCTTTCAGACTTTCCTTCTGTCTCAAACGCTCTTTCGCACGTTCAAGTGCCTGTTCAGCACGGACTCTGTCGATATCCTCCGGACGTTCTGCAGAATCCACCAGCATCGTTACACGGTTATTTACGATCTGGGTAAATCCCTCCCCGACAACACCAAGAATCTTCTTTCCATCCGGTGTATCAATTCGGATCTCCCCGATGCTGGTTGCAATGATCATATTCTCATGGTGAGGAAGGACTGCCATCTCACCATCTTCCAAAGGCAATACAAACTTCGTAACCTTATCATCAAAAAATACTTTATTACTTGATATGACTCTCAGGTAAAATGTATTCATGTCTGTCTGCCTCCTTTATCCTACTGTCCCTTTGCGGCTTTTTCTTTGACTTCTTCGATTCCGCCTACGTTAAAGAATGCCCACTCAGGATATTCATCCATCTCACCGTCTAAGATAGCCTTAAAGCCCTTTACTGTTTCTTTAAGAGGTACATATTTTCCCGGAACACCTGTAAAGTTCTCTGCTACATGGAATGGCTGTGATAAGAACTTCTGCACCTTACGTGCTCTTGTAACCGTAATCTTATCTTCCTCTGATAATTCTTCCATACCAAGAATTGCGATGATATCCTGTAATTCTCTGTATTTCTGAAGAATCTCCTGAACGCCTCTGGCTACATTATAATGTTCTTCACCGACAACGTCCACCTCCAGAATACGGGAATTGGATTCCAGAGGATCAACAGCAGGATAGATACCCTGTTCTACGATCTTTCTGGAAAGAACGGTTGTCGCATCCAGATGCGCAAATGTAGTTGCCGGAGCCGGGTCTGTCAGGTCATCGGCAGGCACATAAACTGCCTGTACGGATGTAACGGATCCTGACTTTGTAGAAGCGATTCGCTCCTGCAACTCACCAAGCTCATTTGCCAGAGTTGGCTGATAACCAACTGCGGATGGCATACGTCCAAGCAGGGAAGAAACCTCTGATCCTGCCTGTACAAAACGAAAGATATTATCTATAAATAATAACACATCCTGATGATTTACGTCACGGAAATATTCTGCCATCGTAAGTCCTGTTTCCGCAACACGCATTCTTGCTCCAGGTGGCTCGTTCATCTGTCCAAACACTAAGGCTGTCTTGGACAATACCCCTGACTCTTTCATCTCTGTCCAGAGGTCATTACCCTCTCTGGAACGCTCACCAACACCGGTGAAGATAGAATATCCGCCATGCTCTGTTGCTACATTCTGGATCAGCTCCTGGATCAGAACGGTCTTACCTACACCGGCACCACCGAACAGACCGATCTTACCACCTTTGGCATATGGGGCAAGAAGATCGATAACCTTGATACCTGTTTCGAGAATCTCAACAACAGGGCTCTGATCCTCAAATGACGGAGGATCTCTGTGGATGACCCAGTGCTCTGTATCTGCCAGATTCGGTCCACCGTCCAGAGTGTCACCGGTTACATTAAATAATCTGCCAAGGGTATCTGTACCAACCGGAACCTTGATTCCTGATCCTGTCGGAACAACCTCCATATCTCTGGATAAGCCCTCGCTTGCTGCCAGCATGATGCATCTGACGGTATTATTTCCGATGTGCTGTGCAGCTTCCATTATGCATTTCTTTCCATGATTATCAACTTCCAGAGCATCCTTGATGTTTGGTAAATCATTATCCGGAAATTCTACGTCTACAACAGGTCCCATGACCTGTACTATTTTACCGTTTTTCAAAACATCAGACCTCCTATTTCTTATTCTGCAGAGCCTTCGCACCACCAACTACCTCGGTAATCTCCTGCGTGATCGCAGCCTGTCTGGCTCTGTTGTATTTAATACTGAGATCAGCTAACATATCTTTCGCACTTCTGGTTGCAGAATCCATTGCCATCATTCGGGAATTCTGTTCACTACAGAAGGATTCAACCAGTGCTCCATATATGAAACCTGTAATATAATTCGGAACAATTCGATCCATGACCGCTCTCGGAGAAGGTTCAATGATGATCTCCTCATGATAGACATCCGCCTGTGAGATCTTGAAATCCATCTTTCTGAACGGAAGAAGCTGGATCATCTCCGGCTCTGCCGTTACACTGTTTATCATCTTCGTATAAATGATATAGACTTCATCGATCTTACCGCTTTCATAGTTTTCCAGCATCTTATCCGCAATAACCCTTGCTCTGTGAAGACTTGGGTTCTGTGCTGTATACTGGAAATGAATATCAACCGGCACATTCTTCCTTGCAAAATAATGTCTTCCCACCTGTCCGACAACGTATAATTCGCTGTCCGGGTGGTTTGCCAGTTCTTCTTCTGCGATCTTAATGATATTATGGTTATATGCACCTGCCATGCCCTTATCGGCTGTAACTACAATATAACCTCTTTTTGGATTTTCCTTCTTTTCATCGTCTTCATTTTCGAAATAAAGATGATCCATATCAGGAAGATGTCGTAACAGTCGTGCCAGAGAAACCTGTAAAGTATAGAAATACGGTTCCGTATTCTCCAGATCCTTCTTCGCTTTTTTCAGTTTGGAAGAAGAGATCATGTACATGGCATTTGTGATCTTCATTGTATCCTTAATGCTTTTTATTCTGTTTTGGATTTCTTTGGTACTTGCCAATTACTCCACCCTCTTCATAAACTCTTTTCCTGCTTCAAGAATATGTTCTTTCAGATCATCTGTAAGAACCTTTCCTTCTTCAATCTCTTTGATAACATCCGGTTCTGCATCCTTGAAATATGCAAGCATATCCATCTGTGTCTGCTTTACTTTCTTGATATCTACATTTAAGAACAGCTTATTTGTTGCTGCAACCAGTGTAATAACCTGCTCTGCCATACTAAGCGGATGACATAACGGCTGCTTTAACAGCTCCATCAATCCCTTACCATAAGTAAGCTGCTCCTTTGTATTCTCATCCAGATCGGAACTGAACTGGGTGAATACTTCCATCTCACGGAACTGTGCAAGGTCAATACGGACGGTACCGGTTGCTTTCTTCATAGCCTTGGTCTGCGCTGCACCACCGACACGGGATACGGACAATCCTACATTTACCGCAGGACGCATACCGGAGAAGAACAGATCACTCTCAAGGAAGATCTGACCATCCGTGATGGAGATAACATTTGTTGGGATGTATGCAGATACATCACCTGCCTGTGTCTCTATAATAGGAAGGGCTGTGATCGAACCACCGCCTAATGAATCCTTTAACTTACTGGAACGCTCAAGCAGTCTGGAATGCAGATAGAATACATCACCGGGATATGCCTCACGTCCAGGGGAACGTCCAAGTAACAAGGACAGTGTTCTGTATGCTACTGCATGCTTTGACAGATCATCGTATACGATGAGCACGTCTTTTCCCTTATGCATAAAATATTCTGCCATCGATGTTCCTGCATATGGTGCTATATACTGAAGCGGTGCAGGATCACTGGCTGTTGATGCTACAATGATCGTATAGTCCATTGCATCATTCTTCTCAAGTGTGGAAACAATCTTTGCAACGGTGGATGCTTTCTGACCGATCGCTACATAGATGCAGACAACATCCTTTCCACGCTGGTTGATGATCGTATCAAGTGCGATCGAAGTCTTACCGGTCTGACGATCACCGATGATCAGCTCACGCTGTCCTTTACCGATCGGGAACATGGAATCGATCGACAGAATACCGGTCTGAAGTGGTTCATTGACCGACTGTCTGTCTGCGATACTTGGTGCTTCCTGCTCAACCGGCATGTAATCTGCCTCTTTGATCGCTCCCTTACCATCAATTGGTGCACCCAATGCATTGATGATTCTTCCAAGGAATTCTTCACCTACCGGTACGCCGGCTCTCTTACCTGTTCTGGTAACCTTTGTACCTTCTTTTATTCCGGTATCTTTTCCGAACAGGATACATCCGATCTCGGTTCTTCTGATATCCTGTACCATACCCTTGATACCATTTTCAAATACTACAATCTCACCATACATGGCATTATCAATACCATATATCGTTACTATTCCATCTCCTACCCAGATGACAGTTCCTACTTCTTTGTCCCGGGTGTCGAAGTCAAAATTCTCTATCTCACTTTTCAGTATGGAGATAATATCTCCTGAACTTATTGAACTCAAATCTTATCACCTCGTAACCAATCTTTGTGTAAGCCGCTTACATCTGCCTGCCAGACTCCAGTCATATTCCTTATTTCCGACCTTAATAATAAAGCCGCCGATCAGACTGTCTTTCTTCTCCAATGTCAGTTCCACATCTGAGGTCTTATATTCCTTTTTCAGAAAATCTTCAATCCCCTTCTTCTGTGTCTCCGTTGGAGGTGTCACATAATAAAGGGTTGCAAGAAGGACATCTGCCTTCTTCTTTATAAGAACTCTGTATTCCCTGCATATCTCAAAGAACTGATCAAAATCAGAATTGTTGCAAAGTACCTTTAAGAATTTTACCGTAGTCTTTGAACCGTCGAATATCTTATCGATGATTTCTGATTTCTTTTCTCTGCTGACAACCGGACACGTAAGTGCCTCCTGTAATTCAGGATTCTCCCTGACAACTGCTTCCATGTCTGAAAGCTCAGCCGCATCAATATTCAGCTCGCACAAAACTTCAGCATAATTAATTGCTTTCTGTGTCATGGGCCTCACCTGCTTTTTCTATAAACTCATCATATAGTGACTGATTTTTCGCGTCATTTGAGTCTTCACCCAGAATCTTAGCCGCTGCCGACATTGCAAGCTCTGCAACCTGAGATTCCATATCGCTCAAAGCCTTTTCACGCTGTACTTCTATAGTTTTTTCCGCATCCTTGATCATACGGTTTGATTTCTCGCCTGCATCTGCCACAATCCTGTTATATTCATTCTGTGCAGCCTGTCTGGATTTATCCCGCATGGTATCACATTCATCCTGAACACCTGCGAGGGTATCTTCATATTGCTGCTTCAGTTTCATGGCATCATCCTTCGTCTGATTGGCATTCGCGATCGAGGATTTGATCATCTCTTCACGTTCTGCCATGATCTTATTGATCGGACCGATCAGGAATTTCTTTAACAGAAGAAACAAAACTATAATATTAATTATGGTTATGGCTATGGACGAGACACTTAAATTTATCATTTAATGACCTCCTGCCTTTCTGTCTGTTTTCGTTATCCGACAATTACGATTCCTTCATATCTATTATGATATAGTGCCGCAATCATCATATTCTTATAAATATTATTTCAGAAGAAGAATGATCAAAAGACCAATTACCAGACCGTAAACGGCTGTTGCCTCTGCAAGTGCTCCACCGATGATCAGAAGCTTTGTGATCTTACTGTCTGCTTCCGGCTGTCTTGCTACTGCTTCTACTGCCTTTGATGTTGCGATTCCAAGTCCGATACCTGCACCAATACCTGTTAATACTGCTATAGCAGCTCCAATTGCGATTACTGTATTCATAATTATTATCTCCTTTTCATTTTCCTTATGTTAATCTTAGTCTTCTCCCAATCCTTCCTGCATGTAGAGTGCAGTTAAGAATGTGAATACAAATGCCTGAAGTAAGCCATCAAAGATATCAAAATAAAGGCTTAACGGAATAGGCACAATGACAGGCGCTACCGCCTCAATTAATTTCATTACAACAAATGCACCTAAAACATTGCCGAACAATCGCATACATAACGACAATGGTTTTATTACAAGCTCCATTACATTTATAGGTGCTACTATTGCTACCGGCTCTGCAAAGCTCTTAAGCCAGCCTTTCGGTCCCCTGCTTCTGATACAGACAACCTGAACCATGACTATACTCATGATCGCCAGTGCTGCTGTTACGTTCAGATCCTTGGTTGGTGGTTTAAATCCAAATATACCTGCGATATTTGCCATTCCGATATACAAAATGACAGTGATCAGATACGGTATATATGCCTTACCTTTTTCTCCCAAAACGTCACTAAACAGATTATTAAATGTCGTAATGATCGACTCCAGAGCAAGCTGTTTCTTTCCCGGATTCTCAACTTTCAGATTCCGGACAAGTATAACGGACAACAGAACAAGTACCGCCATAATGATCCATGTTACCACGATTGATTCCGAGATCGGGATTCCACCAAAAATTGGAATGGTAAAGAGAGTCTCGCAATTCAGCTCCTCTGTTAACTTTTCTGCAAGGTCACCCGTAGGTCTTCACTTCCTCTCATGTAATTTTTTCAAAGGGCATACTAACTGTTAAGGATATTTATTACTTCTCTTGCATCACTCTCGGAAAATCCTTTTACTGTATTCTCCGTATTGATCCAGTAATCAGCAAGTCCAACTCTGTCCCAGTCTGAATCCATGTCATCTAAGATCACCAGCCTGTCTACATCGTGTTGGTCTACATAGTCCTTAACCTCAAAGCACCGTCCATAATCCTCATACTTGCCGGATATATGTTCCTGCGGCGGAGTTACATCGGATATAACGAGACCTTCCTCCTTAAGCTTCAGGATCAGCTCCTGTGCTCTCTCGTCACATACCGGATCTTTCATAACCTCTTTCCGCCAGTTAAAGATCGCTACCAGCTTCGCATCTGTTGCCTTTACAACATCTGCAAGGTTTTTTACATTTTTTCTGTCAACGGTTTCACCCGGATTGTTACAGATGAATTTGTTTGAATTTAACACACCGTCAATGTCGAAAAAAATGACTTTCATTTAAATTTCCTCCTGCATTCTTCCATGTGCTTCCAGTCGTCCTTTAAACAACAACGTATTATAGCACACCATTTTTTATTTTTCACCTTTTATTAATTTATTAATAAAAAATATATTTCTAAACTTTTTATAAAAAATCATAACTAATTCTACTCTGTAAAGTAAAATAGCCCCATCCTTTTCAGGCTTTCTTCTGTTCTTTACGTTGTTCATAAAACAGAAGAAACTCTTACCGGAGAATGGGGCTTTATTTCTGAATATCTGTATTCTATTCAGCCCCACCTGTAATGATCCATGGTGCCGGCTGAGCAACAAATACATTTTCTTTATTTGTCTTGGATACGTTGATCTGTAACGCTTCCATATTCTGAATACCGAATTTGTCAAAGATCAGCTTGGTCTCTGCAAGGATACCAAGATCTAATGTGTAAATAACAAACTGCATCTGCGGATTGATTGCAAGAAGGCGTTCAATATCAGATTCCAGATAATGATTCGCAACGATAAATGCAAGTCTTGGTACCGGAATCCTACTTAATGATTCTTCGCTCATATCCGGAATGATCTGCACATTATGAACTCCAAACTTCTCAACGTTTTCCTCCATAGATCTTCTGGATCCGCTGTCCGGCTCTACTGCAATGATCTGACCTTCGCTCGCTGTGATCGCAGCTTCGATAACGATACTCTCTGCCATCAGAGCAAGAATCGTATCATGCGTATCTACACCGAGAATACTCATGATAACCGCGCGGATCTCATTGCATACATAATGAACCGATCCCTTTGTAAACAGATCATTCTTCATACCGTACCGTACGGATTCTCTGGTCTTCTCGTTTACGATAAATATAACCGTCGGTTCGGATATCTTCTTATTAATAACATTCTTGAGCTTTGCATTTGTAAGTTCACTTCCCGGCTCTGTTCCTTCGCCGATCCAGATATCATATTCGCCAAATCCCGCTTCCCATAATGTATAGAAGAGATCTTCATGACTGGCATCAGTATAGATCAGAACCCGCTTATGTGTATCAATCGTTGGCACGACATTTTTCTGTCTGCCGCAGATATTAAGCATCTTTATCTTCTCCGGGCTGACATCCATCTTATTTGCAAAGAAGCCAAGCCAGTTCAACATGCCTGAATTACTGAACGTATTTTTCATTGTTTTCTACCCCACTTTTCTATCGTATTTTCCAATCAGAAACCTTCTCCAATCGGATTGTCGTTTTCTAAAACAGTCTTTATAATTATACAATTTTTCTCGTTAACTGTAAATTCTTTTGTGCGCTTTTCACACATCTATCCACGAAGTGTTTCATCAATTCCGAGTGCGATCGCATTCACGATATCTTCAAACCGGTAATCAAACAGATAATTATCCTTATCACTGTCAATAAATCCGGTCTCGATCAGAATTGCCGGCATCGTTGTCCGGCGCAAAACAGCCAGATTCTTCCGTTCCTCAACTCCCAGATTCTCAAATCCGATCTTTGCAAGCTCTGCATCCACATTTTCTGCCATTTCATATGCAATCCCTGATGTATTATAAACCAAGGTTTCCACTCCGTTATATTTGTTCGGATACGGTGCAGCATTCCTGTGCAGGGAGATAAAATAATCTGCACCGCTCTCATTTCCGATCTGTGCCTTTCTTGTCGGCGAATCATAGACATCTGTCGTTCTCGTAAATTCCACGTCATAACCAAGCTCTGACAACGCATCACCAAGTGCCAAAGCCAAATTCAGGTTGTCATTCTTCTCCGTTCTGCCATTATAAGATGCCCCATTGTCAAATCCACCATGTCCGGCATCGATCATTATTTTTATAGCCATAAAAAACCTGCATACTCTGTTTGCTACAGTATATGCAGGTTCTCTGTTATATGTACTTAATTTTCATGACCTCAGTATGCCTTTCTTACATACTGCGTACATTTTTATATGAAAGGACCGATCTTAAGCCAGTACTTTCTTGATAGCTGCGAGCAGCTCATCATATGTCTCATAAGCCGGAAGATCAGGATTGTCTGCTTTGATCTGATCGGTACTCTTAAAGAGGAATCCGGCCTTGCTTGCGCGGATCATTCCAAGATCGTTGTGGCTGTCACCACTTGCGATCGTATCATAACCGATAGACTGAAGTGCTTTTACGGTTGTGTATTTGGATTTCTCACAACGCATCTTAAAGCCTGTGATCTCTCCACTTTCTGCTACCTCTAATGAATTACAGAAAATTGTCGGCCAGCCGAGCTTCTTCATAAGCGGGCTTGCAAACTGTGTAAATGTATCACTGATAATGATAACCTGTGTCATGGAACGAAGCTCATCTAAGAATTCCTTTGCACCGGGAATCGGATCGATCTTTGCGATCGTTTCCTGAATCTCTTTTAAGCCAAGTCCATGTTCTTTTAATATACCAAGACGCCAGTTCATTAATTTGTCGTAATCCGGCTCATCTCTTGTTGTTCTCTTTAACTCCGGGATACCGCTTGCCTCTGCAAATGCGATCCAAATCTCCGGTACTAATACACCTTCCAAATCCAAACATACAATGTCCATTTCTGGTTCCTCCTGTTATCTACATTCTCGCTTCATTATAATATACCGCCTGCCATTCTGCAATACCCTTGGGCTAACAGAATAGCTGGGGTGGGTTATGAATGGGCTATCCGTATGTATATAAAAGATCCGTTTCGTTCCCTGTGAACTACATATGCCTGATTCGCTCATGCTCCTGTGCAAACTCGTCCTTCGGACTCAGACATGCACCCGCATTCGCTGGCAATATGTAGCTCCCTACGGAAACTCCACTATATATCTTTTATATACATACGGATAGCCCATCTACAACCCACCCCAGCTATTCTTTCCACTTATGTACATTTCTCTCCCTCTGCCTTGTATCTGCTACAGATACAAGGTGATGTCTATATATCAGAAATGTTGCACAGAGAATCCTTCCTATATCAAAAGCTTTGCTCCTTTATCGTTATAAGATACATATGGCTGACGTCAGGGCTGCACCGGCATATGTATCGAAGATGGATCAGAAGAATAAAATCTTGTGGCCCTGGTCAATCTGGTAGTAGGAGATTTTGTGCTGTCTGGCAAATTCCTTCTCTGTTTCCATCTCGCCATGGAGGTTGGAACGAAGCATCCACGACAGCAACAGACCTGCCGCAAACAGTCCGCCACAGACAATGCCCTGTATGATCGGTAACAATTTAAATCCTGTAAGTAAAATATTTATCGAATCCATGTCTTATCCTGCCTTTCTTTTACATAATCAGTCGTTGTTGAAGATGCAAGTCGTTCTTTGTCGTGCTTATACCTGTTGTATTTACTGAGATTTCTGGTAAAAAGTCCCGCCGCCAGCATAAAAAGGAATACAATGATCGACCCTCCATATTCATGGAAAAAGCCATACCCTTTTGCAATTCCCTGATTGATTTCATAAAATACAACCGCTCCGATCGTGCAGCACACAACTCCGGCCATCACCGCATCCGAAATAAAACTCCTTTTATTCACTGGAATATTGCCAACAACCTTTCCGGTCTGCCCATTGACCAGAATCGTATAAAGCTCATGCCTGTACCAGAAGGTCATGAACCATGCAGGCAGGAGCGCATACTCAATCTTATCCACACTGTACTGTTCAATGCTCTTCTCTATGTAAGTCGTTCCTGTATCTTCTATCATTGCTTTATCCATAGCATCACTTATCCTCTGATGGATGTCCGGTGCAGCCTCTCTGGACGGCACATCATACCGATCTGCATAGAATCCGGACAGATACGATGGATCAAATGGCTTTAATGCTTCCATATGATATGGTTCCAGACGACTGGATAGCCGATCATCTAATTTTCTGGATGCATCAAAGGTAACCTGTTCAAAATTTCCATATGCATCTGCAAACATATCTGTCTTCTCATTTATACCTACAGAGACACTTCTCGTTTCCGCATCATATTTCTGATTCTGAAATGATCCCGGATACAATCCCATCTTCTTCGATGACTGCAGCATCGTATAAAAGGATTGGTTTCTGTTCATTCCGGCATTAAAGATATTTTCCGGTTCTTTCTTCTCAGCTTCATTACTCGTTACCAGATGCAGATTTGCTTTTTTCCGCATATACACTGTATACAGCCAATATGGAATATAGATTCCACGGATCTTGTCAATCTTCGGATGTTTGATCTCTCTTGGCACATATCTGCCTGTACCGAATTTCTCTTTGATCGCATCCACTGCCTGCTGTTCCGTTATGGAAAATGGAATGATATAATCCGGCCATACTTCCTTCGATTCACGGTCAAATATAACCGTCGGCTGTCCACAAAACGAACAAAAAGTTGCCCGCTCATTTCCATGGATCATAATCTGTGCTCCGCAGGAAGTACAGCGGAATATCTGAACCGACATCAGTCGTTCTCCCTGCATCTCTCTCCGGTCACCTGTATAAGCAGTGTCTTGTGCCTGCTGCTCTGATTTTTCTGATATATCTTCTGCTTCCGTCTGTTTTGATGCAGCCGATATATCTTCCGGTCTGTTATTCCGCATCTCAAATGCCAACAGATCCGCATCCCAGTCAGGATTGATCTGGATTTCCTTCTCTCCATGCCACTTCTGATCTTTATCAAGACCAAACCACAGATTATCAAATGATCGTTTTCCGTCTTCTTTTTCCTCTGTATCCGGATCTACTTCCTTTAACTTCATATGGAATCTGCGTTCGCTTGTCTGACCACATTGTGTACATTTCATTTTCCCGAGATCCGGGTCATATACCAGCACACCCCCACATGCCTCACACTTATAGATCATATGTTTCTCCCCTTGAAATTCATCAAATTTTATTATGATATTTTTTCGATACTGGACTCGTTGCCTGCTCCAGCCATATGCGTTCTTCCTCCGTCAGATGTGGAGCGATCTTCTCATACACATTCTTGTGATATTCATTCAATCGTTGGAGCTCACGATCTGTCATCAGTTCCGGTATCAAAGCTTCTGTGTCAAACGGAACCCAGGTCAGAGTTTCAAATTCCAGAAATGTTCCATTTGCTTCCTCTTCTTTCAAGAATACCTCCGGAAGCTTGCCTGCCGGTTTTCCTGCTTTCTTACAAAGAACCAGATTCTCATGACGGATGCCAAACCTTCCTTCTATATATATACCCGGTTCATCTGACGTGATCATTCCGTCTTCGAATACTGCTGTCGGTCTGCGTTCTTCCATGATTCTGAAGTGGATCCTGTTTGGTCCTTCGTGTACATTTAACAGATATCCGACTCCATGACCGGTGCCGTGATTGAAATCCAGACCATACCGCCACAGTGGTTCACGCGCCAGATAATCGAGATTCTCACCACGCGTTCCATGCTTAAATCTTGCTGCTGCCAGATTCAGATGTCCAATCAGCACCAGTGTATACGCCCATTTTTCTTCCTCTGTCAAAGCCCCCAGCGTAATCGTTCTGGTGATGTCAGTCGTTCCCTCCATGTACTGACCACCACTGTCTACTAATAAGAAGCTCTCCGGTTTTAGTTCGACATTTGTCTCCTCTGTCGGTTCATAATGTACGATTGCGCCATGTGGACCATATGCAGATATCGTTTCAAAGCTCGGCTCGATATACCCCTTTTGCTCTTTTCGAAAAGACTCCAGCTTCTCTGCTGCCGAAAGCTCCGTGATCGTTTCTGTTCCGATATGATGCTTAAGCCAGTAGATAAATTTCGTTACAGCAACTCCATCCTTAATATGCACATTCCGTTCATTTTCACACTCTACTGAATTCTTCCGTGCTTTCATCAACTGAACCGCAGACGGTTCATCGACCACTGATATACCATCCGGTATACAACTTCTTAATCTGTAATTGGTCTGGCAGCCATCCAGCAATACCGTCATCTGCTCTGCCTGTTTATGCGTATGAATAATCTCCGGCAACCGCTTCAGATCCGTATAGATTGCATTATACGGATAAAGTGTGATCCCATCAACGGCAAGTTCTCTGATGATTTCATCGTTTAAGATCACATCATTGATATATAAACGACAGTCTTCATCTGCGATCAGCATATATGACAGGAATACCGGATTACAGTCTATATCATTGCCCCGCAGATTCAGAAGCCATGCGATCTCATCCAATGCAGAGATCACCCGGATATCCGCACCTGCGGATCTTATTGACGTTCTGACACGCGCAAGCTTATCCGCACGGGTTTCGCCTGTGTATGAAAATGGTAATTCAAATACCGGCTCATGTGACAGCTCCGGTCTGTCCGCCCAGAGTTCATCAACCAGATCCAGTTCACCATTTAAAGTGACCTTTTTATCGCCCAGTTTGCCAAGCATCCTATCAGCAAAATCCAGGCTGACGGTTCTTCCATCAAAGCCTACAACCTTTTCCGGTTCCAGATGGTCATACAAATATTCCTCGATCGTTGGAACGCCCGGCTGTCCACTCTTCATCAGTTCGATCGTACTGCCTGCAAGCTGTGCTTCCGCCTGAATGAAATACCGCCCATCTGTAAACAATGCCGCCGTATCAGGGAGCACAACCAGTGTTCCGGCAGATCCTGTAAACCCGGACATATATTCTCTTTCCCTGAAATATGCTCCAACATATTCGGATGCATGAAAGTCATCCGTAGTAATCACATAAGCATCTACACCTGTTTCCTTCATTTTCTCACGCAACTCTGCCAGCTTCTCTATTGTCGTCATCATATTCACCTTCTCATGTTCTATATATTCAGATCTTTTTTTATATCAAAATATCCAGGCATACACATGGTCGTTCGCGGATGTCTAATCGACCGGTTTCAGGTAAATGCCGGAAAATGCCGGAAGGTCAAATCCAAAATCTCCATTTACACCCTTAATCGTTTTCTCTGTATCTTTTGTGCTTCCGCCAAATTTATTCCAGTCGCTGTTGATCAGTACCTTCATTGTATCACCATTTCCATAATTAAAGTGATAATTTTTATATACAAGTCCCGACAAGTTTAATACAACGATCACCTTATCTTCATTTACTTCACGCTGAAAGATATAGACAACATCATTTTCCTTACCGCAAAGGATCCATGCAAATCCATTCGGATCATCATCCCATGCAGATAATGCCGGCTCTTTCATATAAATCTTATTCAATGCTTTCATATACTGGTGGAAAGAATCATGGTTCGGATATTTCAAAAGATCCCAGTCCTGCTCACGCTTCTCATCCCACTCGCGGAACTGTCCGATCTCATTTCCCATAAAGTTCAGCTTCTTGCCCGGATGCGCATACATATAAGCATATAATGCCTTTGCCTGCGGAAACTTTTCTTCATACATACCCGCCATCTTCTGAATGATCGTTGCCTTTCCATGTACAACCTCATCGTGTGACAAAGGAAGCAGATACCGTTCATTATAGTTATACATCATCGAGAATGTCAGGTCATGATAATGCTCGCCACGGACAAATGGAAGTGTACGGAAGAAATTCAGTGTATCATTCATCCAGCCCATATCCCATTTGTAATCAAAGCCCAGTCCACCATATTTTGTTTCCTTCGTTGTACCCTTAAAGTCTGTCGAGTCTTCGGCACACAGGATGATCGAAGGATGACGATCCTTTAACCCCTGATTCATATTCCGGATAAAATCAACCGCCCGGTCATTTACACCACGGCTCTCATCGCCCATCCAGTAAATGATACGGCTGATCGCATCCATACGAAGTCCGTCAAAATGATACTCTGACAGCCAGTAATTCGCCGCAGACTGTAAGAAGCTCCGCACTTCTCCTTTGGAATGAATGAAGTTCATGCTTCCCCACTCACTGTATCCCACATCGTTGCTTGGATATTCATACAATGCCGTGCCATCATATCTGGCAAGTCCATAGCCATCAAGTGCGAAATGAACCGGAACAAAATCAAGAATTGTGCCAATATTATGCTGATGCAGAATATCAATCATTTCCTTCAGGTCATCTGCTGTTCCATATCTGGATGTCGGACTGAAAAATCCGGTATTCTGATAGCCCCAGGACTGATCGGACGGATGCTCGGAGAGCGGCATGAACTCTACATAATTATATCCCTGCTCTTTCACATATTCCGCAAGCATCGGAGCGATCTCCTTATAGGTATACCAGCTCTCCGCTACCCGGTTGCTCTCTGCGATCTCCTCCGGTGTCAGCGGATTTCCCTGTTCATCAAAGACCGGTTTTGTGCGCCAGGAACCCAGATGAACTTCATAGATGTTAAGTGGACTTCCCTGACATACACTACGGTTCTTCATCCACTTGGCATCATGGAAACGATAAGTATCCATATCCCGGATAATGGATGCAAATGCCGGACGCAGTTCCATGCCGAAGCCATACGGATCGCAATGCTCCATGCTGCTGCCGTCTCTGTGATAGATCTTATATTTGTACATCATGCCCGGTCTTGCTTCCGGCACAAATACCTTGAAAAAGCTGCCATCATAACAGCGTTCCATAAGTGTCTCGTTCCAGTCGTTGAATTCACCGATCACATTTACCCCCAGAGCATTCGGTGCATATGTAACAAATTCCACACCACTGACAACCGTCTTCTTTCCTGTGACCTCTTTCTTCACATGCGCCCCCAGTTCTCTATATGCATCAAAGCTTCTTCCGGAATAAAATTCATAAATATCCATGTCATTCTCCTTTTGTATTTATACAGATGATTCTTGCACGGGCAGTTCGACCTTGCCAACTAGTGGCATTTGAAGCCGCCGGTCCTTAGATGGCGCATATGCGGCATCTTAGTACCGTTGCAGGCTGAAACGAGCGAGAGCGTCCACATGTTAGCAAGGTCGAACTGCCCGTGTAAGAATCATCTGTTTTGTTTCTTTATTGACTATAGTAAATTTATAGATTAAAATAGACATGTTTATTATATGAGATTACAAAAACTGACACCATAGCCAATAATTGAATAACGTCAATTTATTGACCATAGTCAACAAATAGTAAATCAGGAGATTGCAATGGATTTAAGAATACAGAAAACCAAGAACAGCATTTTCAGTGCTTTTATAGAATTACGTGCGGCAAAACCGCTCGAAAAGATTACGATCCGGGAGCTGACCCAGAAAGCAAATATCAGCAAACAGACATTTTATCTTCATTTTAAAGATATCTACGATCTGTCGGAATATCTGGAAAATGACGCGATCACGTCACTGGTTGCAGACATTCCAAATCCGGATCTTATCATCACAGATCCGGCTGCCGCAGCCAGACTGCTCTGTACCGCATTTATCACACAGGGACATCTGTTCAACATTCTTTTCCCGGATGATGACAGAAGCTGTGGCGTGCTCACCAACAAACTGGAAGCCCGCATTAAGGAACTGATCTTTATCACGCATCCGGAATTCAAAGACAATCTGGAGAAAAATATCACAATTTCTCTGCTGATTCAAGGAAGCGTACATACTTTCTTAAAATATAAGGAAGAAGATACCGAGCAGGTGATCGAGATTCTTGCCGATACCATCGGAAGGATTGCCGACCATTCCTAGTCATTCCTCGAACATTTCTCTGCATCAATGGCCAGAACAAACATAAGTGCAATAAGTGCGTTTTGTGGATCATATACATCGATCACATATTGATCTGTCATATGAAACAGTTCCTTTGATATGGATGCAACCATACCACCTGCAGCATCTGTGATCTTGTAATCCCATTCCATAAAGCTTCCATCAATATGCCATCCATTATAAACAATATCATATCGGGGCTTAAGAAAGGAAAACTCTTTCTTAATGCATCCCAGATATTGATTTCTCTGATAGATCTCAAATTTTGGAAGAAATGTGAATACCTGTTCCTTTACTGTACCGACTTCATTCCCATATGGATCAAAAATCTTCAGACAATGTCCCCAGGATATTTGTCCCTTTACCACATATATCGGATTCCCCTGTTCATTATAAATATCATAACTGTCAAACCACGAAAACAGTCTCTGTTTAAAATACATTCTCATACTGCCACCTCCGCTCATTTCGCCATATTTACTTATATTATCATTATCATCGCTTCATTGCCTTGAGTGCAGCTTTTTCCTCCGGTGTGATACGGAAGGATTCCTGCATCTTCTGGATTGCTTTATTAAATGTGAAATCATCCAGATGGTTATTATTTAAAAATACCTTCGTCGGCTCCGGACATTTTACATAGGCTTCTGCAAGTCCCCATGCAACACCCATTTTCAGATAATAGCCATCATTCTTCATATGATCGTATGCATATAACACCTTATCAATATAGGCATCATTCAGATAATAATTCAACATCATAACTGCTACAAACCGCAGTTCAAACTCACGATTTCTCTCGTTAGCAGGCTTGCCATCGATTACTCCCTGCTCGTCCAGATATGGCATCAGGAAATTCCACACTTCCTGCTGATACTGGTTTGCAATCTTAAAGGTATTACAGCAAGTATCGCAGATCGACCAGTCATCGATCTTTGGTATGAACCGTCCCATGTATGTGAGAATGTCGTCGATCTTTCCTCTGGCATAGCCAAGCACGATGCCCTGTAGCATGACTTCTTCAAAGGTATCATCCCTTGCGCCATCCAGATACTCCTTCCAGTTTACAGACGCGATCTCTTTCGCCATTTTGCGCAGCACCGGAATCCGAACGCCGATGATATTTCCTGCTCCCGGTGACAGACTCGCTATAAATTTTCCATATTCAACATCCATATTTTTATACAACTCATCCCGTACCAGATCGTGAACTGTATATTCATTCGTATCTCCCATTTTTCCTCCTGCACCTGCACCCATATCGTTTAAAATTTAAACACCTTGCCGACCTCCGGTGTATAGCCATCCAGATAAGAAATGATCTCATCTGTATCTGTCATCACCTGATAGATCTCGTTTGTTACATGATTCATAAAACCCTTCTCGACACATTCATCCATCATCTGAAACAGGGAATTAAAGAATCCATCCTGGTTATAGACAATGATCGCCTTGCCATGTCGTCCAAGCTGCTTTAAAGTCAGCACCTCAAAAAATTCCTCAAATGTTCCGATTCCACCCGGCACCATGATAAATGCATCACTCCGATCCTCCATGATCTGTTTCCGCTCACGCATCGTCTCTGTCCGGATCAGCTCTGTGCATTTGTCATAGATGATGCCATCCACATTAAAAAATGTGGGTGCAACGCCAACGATCTCACCGTTTCCGGCACTTGCTCCTCTGGCGGCAGCCCCCATAAGTCCTCTTGCACCCGCACCAAATACTAATGTATGTCCTCTCTCTGCCAGCTTCTTTCCAAGATTAAAAACCGCATCCATGTATGCCTGATCAATGTCATTACTGGATGCACCAAATATACATATATTCATACTGCTACTCCATTTTCCTTTTATCACTGTTCATCGCTCTGTGAGCAACCTTATCCTATAGTATGCTATAGAGTTCACTGAAATTCAAATTATATTCTTATAAACCAGTCCAGTTCTTCCACCCGGTCGAGATTCTCATCCGAATGTTCGATCTCTCTGGAATACCGGTACACCAGTTCGATCAGATCAGCCATCTCTAACTTCTCACTGCACTTTATCCATCTGGCGAGAAGCAGCAGGAAGATTACTGTCACATGGCCCACCGCGGAATCTATTTTACCAAGAATATTCCCATCATAGACCGCACCTAACAAATAGATCGAGATAAAATAAACAACGATCTGCTCCAGCACGATTTCAAGTGAAGGCAGGCTGCTGTTTCCCCACCATGACAGAAATCGTTTCTTATTCTCTGTGAAACCGGATTCCCCCTGATCAAACA
Organism: Clostridium sp. AM46-21; assembly: GCF_003480025.1. NCBI lineage: Bacteria > Bacillati > Bacillota > Clostridia > Eubacteriales > Clostridiaceae > Clostridium > Clostridium sp. AM46-21. Next base: position 198,905 of record NZ_QUIB01000002.1, on the reverse strand, counting down.
AAAGCACTTCGGATTCCACCAACACATCATCCCAGTCCTGATATAACAGCTCCAGCTCCTCTGACAGGAATCTCATATGCTTCCGGAACAGTTCATATTCATCTTTCACGCAGACTTTATCTGTATCCTCACATTCATCCCAGTCGATCAGATCCCCTTCTTCATAATGTCTCTGTGCGGAAGCACCGATCTGCAATACCTTTCTGATCCTTGCTTTCAGACTTTCTTCCCGGTTCTGGGTAATCTTCAAAATCTCCTCCCGGATATCCTCAAGATTGGAAAACAGGAAATAATCATAATCCTCAAATACTTCTTCCTCATCGTCTTCTTCACAGACAAATGTTACCGGTTCTGTCTTCTGCATCAATATCCTTGCCACCTCCGGGCAGGAAAGCGATAATGAAATCTCTCTTATATTTTCAAATTCTTCCGTATGTCTTGGATATTCCCGACAGGTCGTGCATAAGCTGTCTTTTCCCATATGCTTATACATGTCGCACAGTCCATCATCCCGCAAAAATGCACATTTGCCCTTCCGGTTATGTCCGAATACGCCTTCTTCCCACTGTATATTCCGGTGAAGTGTCTGCCTGTATTCTCCTGCGTAATTCCGATATTTTTCCAATGATTCATCATCGATCACGATCTGCCAGTCAGAACAGCAGGTGTCCGGGCATTTGTCCGCTATACATCTAAACTTTTTATAATAATCCGGATAAGAATAAATCATATCTCTGCCTCACAAACATTTATATATCGTCACTGAGAATATTGCTCTCCCATGTTCCCTTATGCCGGTGCCGAAATGCCAACGATCATTTTATCCTTCAATCAAATGATACGAAATCTGAACACGGCAATTTCTATTATATTAGACCTGCATAAATGAATCAAGCTCGCAATCCATAGAAATTATTGACAAACGATAATTTTAATGATATTTTGAAACTGTAATTATTGTTTTTCGATAATTTTTAGATAAAATCAGCTATCAGAAAGGATGTAACCATGAATCAGATTTTTACAACTCCGTTTGAATGGATCGCAGTATGGCTTCGAAAGCTTTCATTATCCGGAAACTCCGGTAACTGTATCGCGATCATACTTTATATCATTATCTGCTGTCTCCCGGCAATCGCATTTCTGCTTCTTTGTCTGAGGAAAAAGAAGATCCGTGCAGACTATCTGTTACTCGTATGCTCTGCTGCCCTCTTTATCGGCATTTACCTGATGATAAATCCGGGGCTTATGACCCCCTATTTTCGTTATTCGATACCTATGATCAATCTGGCAATATCGACAACCCTGTGGTCCATCTTTATCTGTTACATCATTCTCCGGGTTCTTGCCATGATCCGGTATGCAAATGAGATCAATCTGGCAAAGATCGCACAGGTTTTCATCATTCTTGTAATGATCATATCAATCATTAATATCTGTTTCATAAAGCTTCCAAAACTATGGGTTTCTGCAAATCAAACAGGTCCTGACCTGTATTCCCGGATCATATCATCAGAAGATGGTGCTGTTATGCTTGATAATGGCAGCATGAGATCATTTCAGCCTGACCGCATTCCGTTACTCCTCTGCGACCTGGTTACATCCCTGTTATTCATCTGGGTATTGATCGCATCCTTCCGGCTGTGTCGTTCTCTGAAAGACAATCATTTCACCGATCAGACGATCCAGGATGCAGGGGCACTCTCCCATCTGTGTGTAAGAGTTCTCTGCATTACGGCAGTACTTGAAGTTGTTCGAAACATCCTGCAGCTTCTTATGCTTCCGTCACTTTCAGATACGACCTTTACCGTATCTCTTCCTATTATAGAGATACTTCTGACCGTAACGGCATTTATCCTTGCAAAGAAATTCGAGACAGCACACACGCTGGAAGAAGAAAATGAAGCATTCATTTAACACGGAGGTTTCATATGGCAATTAAGATCAATCTAGAAAAAGTCTTAAAAGAAAATAATATGACTTCTAAAGAATTATGCAAAAAGATCGGCATAACCGAAGCAAATCTTTCCATTTTGCGAAGCGGAAAAGCAAAAGGTGTCCGATTTACAACCATCAATAAAATATGTTACTACCTGCACTGTGATGTAGGCGATATTCTGTCATTTGACGGAAATCTTGATGAGGAGGAAGAAGCATGAAGAAATTTTTATCTATAAGTATACTGACCATTTTAGGTCTGACTGTCCTTTCCGGCTGTCAGCTTGCAAAAAAAGAAAATACTCCATCGGCAGTTACCAAGCATCTGGTTGGTATCTATTGTACAGCAACACCTCTGGATGATCAGGAAGAACCGATTTCCTGCACATATGATCAGAAAACAGATACTTTCAAACCGGATAATCCCGATATCTCCGGCTGCTATCTTGCTGCAATTAAAGTTGATGTATCCGAAGAAGAAGGAGATTTCTATTATTCGTTCTGTTCCGATATGATGGCTGAACCATCTATAAACATTTCCGGTTCCGATGGAACGAGCACTACCTCCTATGAATCTTCATCCCATACACTAATCGGTCAAAGCAATTATATATATCCGCCTGATGATACCACAGAAGCTTCCTTATCCCTTTCCGGCACTCTCTATGTTGATCCGGACAAAACAGATTATTCCACAGATTCAGATCTTTATTATATCTATCTGAATCTAATCTATCAGAAAGAAAATGGTGATCTCTTTATAACACCCGGCTCTCCTGTTTCAATCATGAACGAAGGCGAATCAACGACTCAGACCTTCTCCGAAAGCTACACAGAATCAGGCATCGATTCCAATGCCACTACAACGAATACGATCTCCCTTACGGTACGATCCATTTCAGATCCTGTAGACAGCTACACCTTCTATGGTATGTCCGATGACAATACCATACTTTGGAGCGACACACAAAAAGCAGCCACCCTCACCGATGAACCGATATCCTTAAAAGGTGCTTCCTATCTGCTCATAAAGGAAGTGTCCACCAAAGGCATCGTATCCTACGATGTCCTTGCTCATACGGATGATGACGCAGAAACCACAGATCCTGACTACCGCAACCGCTATATCTCAACTGACAGCTTTTACTATCAGCCTTCAGAGATCCATATTGTAAAATAACCGGACGAAAAATATAGTCGGCTGTCCGGCACAGATACTTTTCATTCCGCAAGACGCTCTCGCTCTATTCTCATGTAGCGGTACTAAGCTCCCACTTCCGTGGATCGCTAAGAACCGACATTCGAACAGGCTTGCTTCATGAAAATATCTGTTGCCGGACAGCCGGCTATATTTTTCTGGCTTTGGTTCTTCCACAAACAGAAAACACCACGGTATATATTCAAGGAACAGAACTCAGGCCGGGCTTATACCTGTTATCATGTAAAACTAACATAATATTAGAACTTTGAACTAAAAGGAAGAGTAACATTACTATTATGAAGCAAGCCTGTTCCAACGCCGGTTCTTAGTGAGTCGCCGTAGGCGAGGAACTTAGTACCGCTGCGTTGGAATAGAGTGCAAACGACTTGCGTAATAATAGGTAATGTCACTCTTTCTTTTTTAGTTCAAAGACCTTCGTATATGTTTTGCGTAATAATAGATATAAGCCCGGCCCGAATTCGTCCCTTAAACATACACCGTGGTGTTTTCGTCTGCTACTTTAAAGTCTCTCGACAACCTTGTTGAGGACCTCAATCTCTTTGGTCTTTGCGGTCATGATATACTTCTCAAAACGATCAAGGCAGTTCACATTTCCTGTGATGGATGTCTTGATCAGAAGGTTTCTTGCTGTCAGCATATTGTTGACAACCTCCATGTACTCGTCAAGAATCTCATTATCATAAGCCAACACACCTTTTGCCATCATATACTTCAGACGTTCATTCATCAGAACTTTATGATCGTATAACAGGTGAAGCGCACGGATATCAAAATCAGGCTCATCTCCTGAAAGCTGCTTTTCGATCTGCTTATATACTGCATCGTATACATTTACACCGAATACTGTATCTGAGAAACGATTTCTCATCATACGGAAATGATTCTTGGAATCCTTTGCGTCCAGATATTCAACCAATGTATCCTTGATATATGCCACATCCAGATCATAATACATCTCAGCGGTATTCTTCTGGATCACATATAAACCACGTCTGCCTTTATAATCATCCTTAAACATATGATCTTCGGATGCTGTTATGATATCGTAACCCCGCTTAACATCCTCAAAAGATACAGTTGAATAAGAATAATGCTCACCAAATGTGAAATCACCAACATGGAATTCTTCCTTATCCTTATCATAGCCAAAAATAAATAACTCATGTGGGAATTTGTAATCTGCACCGGAATCGCACAGGATCTTTGCCTCGTCAAATACACCATAGACATATCCGTTCAGGTCGATCGTTTTAATAATGAAGTTAATGATATCTCCACAGTAGCTCTCTACCTGCTCTTTTGTCATCAGTGAGAACAGAAGATATGGACACTCCTTCAAAGAACTGCTTCCCGGCATCATATCTGCCAGAAGCATCTCATCTCCTGTGAAAATCTCCTCAATATTATAACATCTAAGCTGGATGTAATTGCTGAAGATCCAGTTCTTAGCTTTTTCGTCATCCCCCAGAATTGAGAATAATGTTGCATGCCACTGCCATGATGTAATCATCGGGTAGCTGACTGGCAATATCTTTTTATTGCTCATGATTATACCTCCCTTATCTTCTCTAATTCAACTTGGCTGCAACAGCGGCAACCACATCATTCATATCATAATACAAGCCCAATGCAAGTTCTGAATCCTGAAATTCAATATTAAAATCATTTTCAAGCTCTACGATCAACTGAATAATTGATACAGAATTAACCCCATATTCTTTTGTCAACTCGGCTGTCATGTCAAGCTTGCTGATGTCGATCTCCGGCATAACACAAGCTACAGCCTGTAAAACCTTTGCTTCCAAATCCTTTCTGTCCATTACTGACCTCCTATCTGATATTTTGGAACCCGGCATATTATATCGTCAGGTTCTTTTTGTTAATATTTACCAAATACTGTTATTAACATTGTATATGTTTTAACACTTTTTTTCAATAACTTCTTACTATATTAATAGCTTTTATTCTTTCCCCGCATCCAGAATCATCTGCCTGACTGCCTCAACTGCGGTCTTTACTGCCATGTCCGTATCGTATGCCAGTGGATTTTCAAGCCCTGCTGCCTTCCGCTCCTGATTTCCAACCACCAGATAACAGGCTCCGACCTTCACGCCCAGATAAGCACCTACGATAAATAACGCCGCTGACTCCATCTCGGATGCCAGACAGCCCATCCGCTTCCATGCCTCCCATTTGGCTTCCAGTTCATAGGACACCGGCTTGGTTCCCGGCTCATGCTGTCCATAGAAGGAATCCTTGCTCTGAACAACTCCGGTATGGTATCGAACTCCGGTCGTCTCGCAGGCTTTTGTCAATGCCTGAATGACCGGATAGCTTGCAACCGCCGGATATTCGATCGGAGCATATTCCTTTGATGTACCCTCCATCCGGACAGCACCGGTTGCCACCACGATATCTCCTCCCATGATATCTAACTGCATCGCGCCACAGGTTCCAACCCTTATAAATGTATCCGCGCCACAATGCACCAGTTCCTCCAATGCGATCGCTGCTGATGGTCCGCCGATACCTGTCGATGTTACACTGACCTTCTCGCCCTCCAGATATCCGGTATATGTCACGAATTCCCGGTTGTCCGCAACCAGCTTTGCATCATCCAGATAAGCTGCAATCTTCGCTGACCGCTTCGGGTCCCCCGGCAGGATCACATATTTTCCGATTTCGTTCTTCCCTGTCTTTATGTGATATTCCCGTCCTGATTCTTCCTGATAGATCATACTGCCACCTCCGTTTCTGTCTGCTTTTGTTCCGGTCAATCCCTGTTTTTTACAGCTATTTACAAAAGCAGATACATATCAACTGCTATTTACCTGTATTATACCGAAAATATACACCAAAATCACCAATTTCTCCTATTTTGTACAAATTTTTCATAGCAATTTGTAACACCATTACAGTTTTACTACATATAAATGAATATCCTTAACTTAAAAATGCCGATTTTTGAATTTCTTTAGGATAAAATTTCTATCCGCTTTAAAAAATTTTATAAATTGGTAATAATTTTGCTTTTTGTTCACACTTTCATAATTTGACTTTAGCAAAAAAAAGGATTATAAATTGTTCAACAAATCAAGGAGGCGAGTTTTATGGCTAAATCAACTGACATTAAAGTAAAATTAAGCAGCGTTGATGAAGTAAAGCAGTTTGTAGATGTAATGAGAGGATATCATGGTGATGTCGATATATCAGCTACAAACAAAAACTATATGGTAGATGCAAAATCTATTCTTGGTGTTATCAGTCTCGATCTGAGAGATGAATTAACCGTAAAATTCTATGATGGTATTTCCGATTCATACATGTCAACACTGAAGCCTTTCATCGCTGAACCAGCAGTCGCATAAGGCAACTTACATTTAATAAAAGGAATATACGACAAACAGAAGCTATAAGAGCAGTCGTAAAAAAGGATATCCGGTCATGATTACCGGGTATCCTTTTTTCATTGTAAGGAAAAGGGTTATTGACGTAGCTAGAAAACCATCATAAAATGGATAAGTAAATTTGAATAATGATTTGAGGAACACAAATGAACTTATTAACAATGAAAAATATTCATAAAGCCTATACAGACAAGGTTCTCTTTAAGGGAGCCGATTTTTCTGTCAACACCGGTGATAAGATTGGTGTGATTGGTATAAATGGTACGGGAAAATCCTCCTTGTTAAAAATGATTGCCGGTATCGATACCTGCGATGCCGGATTGATCGTGAGAGGCAATAATGTTGTTGTCAATTATCTTCCACAGAGTCCGACTTTCCATGATGATGAAACAATCTACGAACATGTTATCACGGCAAACAGCACAGAAGAAAATAAGTGGAGCATTGAAGGAGATGCACGGGCACTTCTGGATAAGCTTGGATTCACAGATACCAGCATCTCGGTTTCCAGTCTGTCCGGCGGTCAGAAGAAAAAGGTAGCCCTTGCCGCTGCCCTTCTTTCAAGCTGTGATATTCTGGTTCTTGATGAACCAACTAACCATCTGGATAATGATATGACCGAATATCTAGAGGACTATCTGAACAACTACAGGGGTGCACTGGTCATGGTCACACATGACCGTTATTTTCTCGATCGTGTAACAAACCGGATCGTTGAGATCGACAAAGGATACATCTACAACTATGATGCCAATTATGAAGGCTATCTCATGTTGAAAGCCGAACGTGAAAATATTGCGCTTGCCACCGAACGCAAGCACCAGAATATTCTCCGGAAAGAGATCGCATGGATCCGCCGTGGTGCGCGCGCAAGAAGCACCAAACAAAAGGCTCATATCAAGCGCTATGAAGCCCTTGCAGCCGAAGAAATGATGGAAGCTGATAAGACAGTAAATCTCAGCTCAATTGCCAGCAGACTTGGAAATAAAACGATAGAACTTCATAATATTTCAAAAAGCTTTCCGGGACTTACTCACCCACTCATCGAGAACTTCTCTTATAATTTTCTGCGTAATGACAGAATCGGTATTACCGGACCAAATGGCTGTGGTAAATCAACCCTTATGAAGCTGATCACCGGCAAGCTGGAACCCGACTCCGGTATCATAGAGATCGGTGAAACCGTAAATATCGGATATTTCTCACAGGAAAATGAAATGCTGGACGATAACAAGATTGTACTGGACTATGTGAAGGAAACCGCAGAATATATCCGAACCGTCGATGGATATATGTCGGCATCTACCCTTTGTGAGGAATTCCTGTTTGACTCCACCCTGCAGCACCAACGGATCGGCAAGCTGTCCGGCGGGGAAAAGCGCCGCTGTATCTGCTTAAGATCCTTGCCGGCTCGCCGAATGTTCTGATCCTGGATGAACCAACCAATGATCTGGATATATCAACACTCTGTATTCTGGAAGATTATCTGGATACCTTTCAGGGCATTCTGATCGCAGTTTCCCACGACCGGTATTTCCTTGACCGTGTTGTAAAACGGCTGTTTGTCTATGACGGCTATGGACAGATCAGGCAGTTTGAAGGAAGCTATACCGACTATTATCTGGAATATGGAACATTTGCAAATTCTGTAAAGTCCGGTTCCGGTTCTGCAAAGCCTGCTCCGGCTTCCAAGGGAAAACCTGCAGCAGATATTTCAAAATCAGAAACAGCAGAAAAGGATACCGCACCGAAACGTGCAAAAACCAAATTCACTTTTAATGAACAGCGTGAATACGATACCATAGAAGACGACATTGCTGCCTGTGAAGAAACCATTGATGGACTGGACAGGGAAATCGCAGCTTCCACAACAGATTTTACAAAGCTGAATCACCTGATGGCAGAAAAGGAAAATGCCGAACTGAAGCTGGAACATCTGATGGAACGGTATGTTTACCTTACAGATCTTCTGGAATCCTTTAAAAAATAGGTATAATCATAATAAATAAGAAAATGAGGAGACAGGCTTACATCTGTTTCCTCACTACTTTATACTCATCATCTAACTGAAAATATGGACAGCTTTCATATGAGCTCGTTATAAATCTGGCATAATCATCTTCATCCATATTCACCATGCATTCCGAAAAATCATCTTCTTCATCATACACATAGTGTGCGCATAAATCACAACTCGCTGCTCCCATAAGCACCTTCCTTCTTGTCATTTTTCCAAATTAATTTCCTGTTTTCAGTAAATATTACACATATTATTTCCAATTTGCAAGTCCTATCCCATAATATATTGTTCATGCCTACAGAAAAGAGTTTTTGACTGGCAATACTTTCCATATTGTGATATTATTAAGAAAGTATAATTTTATAACTTTTCTGATATAGAAAAGAAACTGGGGTGCGTAATTATGAGGAAAAAACTACTATTATTTATAATAGCTGCTATTTTTACTTTTTCAAGTATGACAGTCCTCGCCGCAGAGGATACCGCAGACAAAAATGCAAAAGATAAAAAGTCTGCCGCAGCTACCATCGATACTTCTTTATACTATTATAACAATTTCGATAACGATGCTTACCGGGATGCTTATAACCAGTTAAAAGAAGCAGCAGATGCATTTCACAATTCAAACCAGAATGCGGAATACGAAAATGCGAATACCGAAAACAGCTACTATAAAGCATTTTCGATCAATGTTACAAGCAAAACATGGGAAGTTATCGGTCCGACAGGTATGCAGGCAGTTATCAATGCCTTTCTGGCAGATAATCCTACATACTTCTGGATGTCTCCTTCCTTTAATTACAGTACCAAGTCTTTAGATGGCGGTGCTGTATGCTATAATGTCGAGATTGTCTGTTATAATGATTATGCAAATGGAAGTTCCAGACAGGTCATTAAGAATAACATTGATATCTCCGTATCAAATCTTGCTGGCAATCTGGAAAAAGATCTTCCTGATTACCAGAAGGAATATCTGATCCATAATGCGATCATTGAAGATACTTACTTCCAGGTCAGCAATGAAAACTCACATTCCGGATTAAGCTGGTCCTATACAGTAGATGGTATTTTCAACGCAAAGCATAAGACAGCAACTTCATTTGGATATGCCAAAGCATTCAAGGCAGTTATGGATGCCACCGGTGTAAAATGTATCTATGTAGAAGGAAATACCAAAGAAAACGATGATTCTACCTATAATTCACATGCATGGAACATGGTTTATCTGGATGATGGCTGGTATATTGTAGATCTTGCGTATGATCATCCGGAAACAACCTCCGGCAAAAATGTTCTGATCTATGATTATTTTAACATTACCAGTGATGAAGCATCCGATCTGAATCCTGCATCTGACTGGCTGCCTGGTATTCCAACCTGTACCGGTACGGCTCACAGTATCGACAGCATCCAGTCTACACTGGAAGCTGAAAACATCTGGCAGGAAGACAATTACAATTTTTTCGATAAAATACTGGATAAATACGGTGTGTCCGTTGTCCTGATCAGCCTTGGTGTTATCATAATCCTGATCGTCACTTTGGTTAAACGGATTCACAAAAGACGGAAAGCAAGACGTGTCGAAAAGATTAAGAATACAAAGACCGTAACGATCGATCATTCCGAACTGGATGAGGAACTTCGTCGTCCACCACTGTCATAATAAAAAAGTGGAACTATACCTATGATAACAAAGGTACAGTTCCACTTTTTTTCTTATTAATTTCCTATGATCAGCCAGGAGGTCAGGATTCCCAACAGGCGTTCATCCGGGTGTCCTGTCTCTGTTAAAAAGATCAGGCCAATCCTTTCATGATCTCTTCTGCTTTCTTCATAGTATTTCTTAACATTCATAACTTTTTCATCATATGCAACAAAGCGGAAACGTTCAGACGGATGTTTCTCCAGCTCAATATATTCCTGAAGATCCCGAAACCGGGTTTTCTCATCAATATGACAATTTGTGTCTCCCAACAAATACGGAAAAATACAGTTGTCACTGAAATCTCCCACTACCCTTTTATCTTTCAGGATTGGCACATGAGAAATATTTCTGTCATTCATGATCCGGATAACCGGCATAACCGGATCATCCAACGAACGCCATACCAGATTATTAAAGGGTACTGCAATATCCATACACCGCACCGGATTCTTAATACGATCCAGCACCATTTCCAGAAGCTCGATCATCTTCTTGCCCGGCTGTACAGCAAATTCCTCATCCAGCCGTTGATTATGCTGCAGCAGATTTCTCACTTCTCTGCAATAATTCAGTTCAAACCGGATATCCTTGAATTCACTCCGCTTCTCCAGCTTGGCAACCGCCGAACCATCCGGCGGAAGTTTGAATTCATTGATTGCTGCATTTTCCAGCTCCTTGTATTTATCAAGGAAAATTTCCGTATTATCCATAATGACATCCTCCCAATTTCTGATCTGATATCAGCCAGCAAGCTACACCCGAAAGTGTTTATTTTAAATAATTAAAATCACCCAGATTATCAATGGATATCCAGGTTCCTTCGTTTATGATCGTCTGAACCAGTTCATCATTTTCATCCATTTCCTTACTGCTGCAATCATCAGAAACTTCATATAATATACCGTTATTGATCAATACATTTGCTGTTTTCTTATCTTCATCCGGATAATATACATATACTCCATTATCCGATACCGCATATCCCTTATCCCGGTTATATGCACGGATTGCCAGCGCCGCATTCTTCATATCCCCTTCAAAGCCATATACGGTAACTGTAATATCCTTTGATGATGAATTATTGCTCCAGTCTGTAACACGAAGTGTACAGTCCAGATCTCCGGTCTTTGTTGTATCGATCTGACGGTTGATCGTAAGTTCATTGGTCAGATTCGGCTGTGAATCCTCTACTGAATAGTAATCCAGCAGATCGACCTGCTCATTTATGAAAACGCCCAGATTATCCGGTCCGATAATTTCCGGGAAATCTCTGTCAACTACTTCAAGCGTAAGTTTTTTCTTCTTTTTCAGCTTTCCGCATTTTACTATATAGCTCACTTTATAGGAACCAATCTTCTCCGGTGCAAAATCCGCTGTATCGCAGGTAACAACCGCCTTACTGTTCACCGGCTCTACATATGCCGTGATATCAAATTTCGAACCCAATACATATTCGCTTGAAATCTGCTTTACCTTGAGATAGCGGCCACGCATAATGCCATTTACCATAAAAAGCAGAATAATGCCTACAACAACTGCAAGCAGCAATGTAAACTGATTTGCCGTTATTCTCCTGCGTCTTCTTTTTTGTGGCTGTGTCTTTCTTCCTGATGTATTGTTTGAACGTACGCTGCCAGTGTTGGCACTCTTTGTTCCGTTACCTGAATGTGCGCTGGTGTTTCTTGCGCTGCCTCCATTGCTTCTGGCTGCGGTATTTTTTACACCACTGCCTGTTCTATTTGAATGCGCACTACCAGCACTTGTGCCACTACCCGGACGTGTACTGCCAGTGCTTTTTGTCCCGTTACCCGGACGTGTGCCGCCAGTGCTCTTTGTTCCAGTTCCCGCCGATCTTTTCTTCACTACTGCATTTGATACTGCGGGCTTCTTTACATTTTTATTTTCCTCACCCATTTTATTACCTGCTCCTTTTCTTTTATATATCAATATCCCTTTGTTTTTAAATCATGAACCAGTTTCACATAAAATTCCCGGACATCAAATCCCGGAATATTTTCCCGGTTTAGATCGATCACATCTCCATGCGAGATTCCGCGCTTCCCCTCCACTGTCAGGTATTTGAAATCTGCTCCCCATGGGAATGATTTTTCGCCTACCAGTCCATCATTTGCTCCATCAAAATATTTTACCAATCGATATGTATAATTCAGCGGAAATCTGCCATTTCCTGCCACATTCTGCCTCGAACCAACGCTCTGATATAACACGCCCTGTGCATCATGTAATTTATCATTTAGGACTTTACATGCCGAAGCTGTCAGATCTTTTACTCCCAACAGAAAATCCGGCGAATCATCGCCCAATTTTTTAAATACTGCATTATACGCTTTTGCCACGCTCTGCTGCTCTTTTTCCGGAACAATATTTAACAGATAATCTGCAAATTCACATCCCCGGTGCGGTGTATTTATCGTTGTTAGTGATGCAACATACCGATCTGTACCAAGTTCTGATAAGGCATAGCGCATATCCAGACCACCTTTTGAATGTGCGATCACATTTACTTTTTCACAGCCCGTTTCAGCTACGATCTCCCGGATTCTTGCATCCAGCTCCTGCGCACATGCCGGAACCGATGCTGCCGACTGGTGATTGCCATAAAAAAGAACTGCACCATTTGTCTCCAGTTCCTTTGGAATTCTTCCCCAGTAATTTAACAATTTGAAATCCCGGAAGAAGATACCATGCACCAGCAGAATCGGGTATTTTGTTTTGCAGATCTGCTCTTTATTCCGTTCCCGATTCAATCGAACCTTATCATTTTCAAATGAAACCTCTCCTATCGTCAAGCGAAGTATCTTCCCAAGTACGACCAGATTTACAACCGGTATCATGCCACATACAGCTCCGATCCCTCTCCATTTGATACCAAGCTGTTCTGACGTCAGATATATCCGGATCATTCCATTCCAGAACACAACTGCTTCCACAAGAATCGCTGTCAATATATGAAATACCCACATTTTCCCATTTGTCGGTATATATTCAGCCGGAAGAACTTTTGCCATACATAAAACGGTATATATAATTGTAAGCACTGTGGATACACAGAATACAAATAGCTGCATACAGCCGTTTCTGCATTTGCTAAGTCTTGGTGTTTCCAGTTTTCCGCACAATACCGTCGGTATTACACAGACCATCCCCGTAACAAGCCATGGAACAATATCGTACAACACGCTATTATAAACTCTGCCTGACAATACCGTACAGGCAGCAAGCCCGACTGCAAGGCTTCCAAAGACTGTAACAACCGCCAATCTCCCTTTTCTCATGTATATCCTCCGTTTTATACACTCTCCTTTTTTGTAACCATACTAATTATACCAAAGCATGTGCTACCATGCTACAATTATTTCATTGCATTCTCTATAAAAAAATGCGATAATGACTTTTAGTATTATCCTATTCACAGGAGGAAATTGAAATGTCAATTAATAATATCGGCCCTTTCACAAAGAGCCATCTGGATATGTGTATCAAAAACAACAGCATTGATGATGCCTTATATGAAAAATATGGTGTAAAACGTAGTCTCCGTGATTTAAATGGTATCGGTATCAATGCCGGAATCACGAATGTCTCTCTTAGTAAATCATTTACAACAGATGAAAAAGGCAACCGTGTTCCATGTGCTGGAGAGCTCTACTATCGTGGCTACGAAATTCATGATCTGATCAAAGGATTTTTTCTGGATAATCGTTTTGGTTTTGAAGAATGTACTTATCTCCTGTTATTTGGCATTCTGCCGGATGAAAAGGAGCTTCAGAACTTCAAACAGGTTTTAAATATCAGTTACGACCTGCCACATCATTTCATTCAGGATGTGATCATGAAGAGTCCGACTGCCGATATTATTGCAAATATGACAAAGAGTACACTGGCTCTCGGTTCATACGACAAAAAGATGGGTGACAACTCTCTGGAAAATGTATTACAGCAGTGTATCCAGTTGATCAGTATGTTCCCTCGTCTGGCTGTTTATTCCTATCAGGGATACCGCCATTACGAGCTTGGCAAGAGTTGTTATATCCATAAGCCGCTTCCTGAATTGTCATTTGCCGAAAATATATTAAGTACCCTACGTTCCAATCGGAAATACACCCGTCTGGAAGCCCGTGTACTGGATCTGGCACTGGTACTTCATATGGAACACGGTGGCGGAAGCAACTCAACCTTTACAACACGTGTTGTAACCTCTTCCGGTTCCGATACATATGCAACAATGGCTGCTGCCCTCTGTTCCTTAAAGGGACCTTTAAACGGTGGCGGTGATTATCAGGTTATGGGTATGATGAAAAATATCCGTGACAATGTATCCGATATCACAGATGAGGAAGAAGTTGGCGAGTATATCCGTAAGATTGTCAACCGGGAAGCATATGACAAGACCGGTATCGTATATGGTATGGGACATCCATTCTATTCCATATCCGATCCCCGTGCTCTGGAATTCAAAAAATATGTAAAGCTTCTGGCAGCCGAAAAGGGTATGGACGAAGAATATGCCCTTTATGAGATGATCGAGCGCATTGCACCTAAGATCATTGCCGAAGAACGTAAAATTTACAAAGGTGTTTGTATCAATATTGATTATTACAGCGGACTTCTCTACAAAATGTTAAAGATTCCTGCTGAGATGTTTACTCCGTTATTTGCAATCGCACGAGTAGTCGGTTGGAGTGCACACCGTATGGAAGAGCTTGTTAATTCCTACAAGATCATCCGTCCTGCCTACACCAGCATTGCAGAGATCAAAGAGTATGTTCCTATCAACGAACGATAATATAAAAGAGACTGTAGCAGCTTACAGCTAATCAGTCCTGTCCAGGTGACTTTGAAACGAAATGGAAAATAGCATTACATATTATTCCGCAAGGCGTTTGCACTCTATTCTCACGTAGCAGTCCTAAATTCCCCACCTAACGGTGGCTCATTAACGACTGACGTGAGAAAAGGCTTGCTACATAACAGTAATGCTATTTTCCATTTCTGCTTAATCTGGCATTATCTGGACAGGACTTTATTAATTGTATGCTGCTACAGCCTTTTCTCTCTGTCGTTCATCTATCTCGATCCTATATTGTTATGAAGCAAACCTTTCCGAACGCCGGTACTTAGGTTGCGTCTTTTGCAACCTTATGTACCGCTGCACTGAGGAATGTAACGAAAAACGGCGGTCACCTATGCGATACCAGATTCGCCCTTGTCTCAAGACATCAGCAAGGATTCCGTTATGAATTGCATATACCAGCAAATATGAGTGCTTGTCTGAGCCGTCAGGCGAGTTAGCACAGGAATATTTGCGAATCAGGTATATGCAGTTCATAGGAACCGCAGGGAGTCTTGGCACAAGGTCGAATCTGGTATCGCACAGGTGACCGCCGTTTAGACATTCTCTACCACTCGAGGACGATCGCGCCATAGGTTAATCCAGCGCCAAATGCTGACATTGCAACCTTGTCGCCACGTTTTAAGCCGCCATCACGCACCAGACTGTCGAGCATGACAGGTACACTGGCAGCACTCATATTTCCAGTATATCCAAGTGTCATCGGGAACTTCTCGATTGGTGCTTTTAACCGCTTTGCTACTGATTCGATGATACGGACATTTGCCTGATGAAGAACGAAATAATCAATATCATCGGCTGTCATATCTGCCTTTTCCAGTGCTTCGAGCAGGCACTTCGGGCACTGTCTGACTGCGAATTTGTATACTTCCTGTCCATCCATATGCAGATAATCATGTTCGATCCCATCTTCCGTAAATATATTGTGAGTACGTCTGCTCTCGCAGTTCAGAACCATTCCCTTCTTACCAATCGATCCCTGTACTACACTGATAATTCCCTTGTCGGATTCTTCCAGATACGCTGCACCTGCTCCATCTCCAAACAACACGCAGGTTCCACGATCGTTCCAGTCGAGGATCTTGGATAATGTCTCCGCACCAATTACCAGTGCATTCTTAACAAAGCCTGTCTCGATGTACATTTTTGCCACATTGAGTGCAAATACAAATCCTGAACATGCAGCATTTACGTCAAATGCAATGGCATTGTCTGCACCAAGTTCCGCCTGAACCTGACATGCAGCACTCGGTGTATAATAATCCGGTGTTACTGTTGCAAGCACGATCAGTTCTACATCAATTGCTTCTTTTCCTGCCATCTCCAAGGCTTTCTTTGCAGCCTCTGCTGCCATTCCTGCAGTCGTTTCATGTACTGCGATTCTTCTATTCTTAATTCCGGTTCGGCTGGAAATCCACTCGTCCGAAGTATCTACATATTTCTCAAGGTCTGTATTTGACACATTTTTTTCCGGTAAAAAGCTTCCGGTTCCCATTATTCTTATTGGCATAGGTTTTCCCCTTTGTATTTTTTTATTGTTATATATCCCTCATTTTAGGCTTGTTTTCATTCGGTCTATATATCTTCCTGCATTGTTTAATCCCGCTTAGTATAACATAACATACCAATTCCAGCAATTCCCTGTAAAGAATCTATGTGCATTCCTTTTATAAGTCGCTTAGGTCTATTTCATATATCATCTGATCTGGCTCTTTTTCCTGATGAAAAAAGATGACCATATACCAGGGCAGATATGTGATCCCATTCTCTGACTCTATATTTCCTTTTGAAAAGACAACCGACTCTTTAAATTTCCAGTTTTCAACCTGTAATGCACGATCCAACGCTTTATGTTTATGGTAATCATTTCCAGATTTTACTTCTACAAGCTCAACCGACAAACCTCTTTGTAATACAAAATCTAACTCTCCAATCTTTTTTGAATCATAATAATTCAAATGAAAGCCACCTGCCTGAAGGTTCTGTGCAAACGCATTTTCAAGAATACTCCCCATATTAACATCCACGTTTCCCATTAGCAGATCGAACTGAACATTTTCCATACAAGCCGCACACAGCAAACCGACATCACCCATATACAATTTGAAAAGATTTCTCTTTTCGCTTAACTGCAATGGGGGCTGAGGTTCTGCTACGTTATAACATGCCAGTGCGGCTCCTGCATCTGTCAGCCAATTAAAGCAATCCTCGTATCGTAACATTCTGGCATCCGGATGGATACTACTAAGTTTAAATCTGCGATTTTTTTCATTTAACTGGGATGGAATGCCATCATATATTGCTTTGATCTTTGCTTTCTCATTCTCTGATGCGTATTTTGCAATATCCAATCGATATAAATCCAAAATACTTCTCTGGTTCATAACAACCTTTGCAACATCATGTGTGTCTACATAAATCTGCACATTTTCAGGCATGCCACCCACTACAAGATAACTATAAAAAAGCTTGCTTAATGTTTCATGAACCGTATCTGAAACCCTTGAAGCATTATCATAACATTCTTTTAAATAATCAAATGTTGACTGCTGTATTCCATTTGCCCACATATATTCCTCAAAATCAAGCGGATACATAGGCAATATCTGTTCAAATCCAACCGGATACGAACTGATTTCTTTATAACGCACTCCCAGTAATGAACCAGATTCTATATAATCAAATCTTCCATCCTCAACAAGAAATTTTATCGCAGCTCTGACCTGCGGGCATTCCTGCACTTCATCAAATAAAATCAACGTTTTTCCCGGCTCAAGACTTTTGTGCAAATACGCAGTTATATTTGTAATAATTTCATCAGCAACCAGTTTTCCCTCAAATATTCTGGAAGCATTTTTGTCCGTTACGAAATTTATCTCTGCAAAATGTTCATATTCTCTTGCTCCAAATTCCCGGATAAGTGTTGTCTTTCCAATCTGTCTGGCTCCTATTATACATACTGCCTTTCCTTTTGATTCATTCTTCCACTTTAAAAGCTCCTGATATGCCTTTCTTCTTAACATTTTTCCACCTCCCATATATACCGTCTATAATCAATAGTAACATTTTTCTCAAATTTTTCAAGCCCGCCTGTAACATTTTTCCACGTTTTTCTCCTTATTTTATAACATTTTTCCACATTTTTTACTGTCTGTCTGTAACATTTTTCCTGTTTTAAGGAAACAACTTGTTTTGATATGTTCCGGCTCCTGCAACGATTGCTTACGATGTCTTTCCTGTATGCTGCAAAAACTAAAAAGGGCTGCTGCCCTACGAATGATTCTTCGTAAAGCAACAGCCCCATTTATGATTATTCATATCTGACATTTCTATCAGAAGGAGACAAAATGATTTACTTTAATAATTTTCATACAGGAAGTGAAAGAATTATCCTTCAATTGAGATATATTTGCTTTCCTCAACCTTTGGCTTCTCTTCTTTCTTTGGTACGCTGATCTTTAAAACACCATCTTCAAATTTTGCCTTGATGTCTTCCTTTTCAACTGCCTTACCAACATAGAAGCTACGGCTGCAAGAACCACAATATCTTTCACGACGGACATATTTGCCTTTCTTGTCCTGATCGCCTGTTTCTTTCTTCGTTGTACCTGTGATGGTCAGGTAACCATCCTTCAACTCTGCCTTTACATCTTCTTTCTTGTAACCGGGCATATCAATATCCAGTTCAAATGAACCTTCGGTCTCTTTTACATCTGTCTTCATAATATTAGCAGGCTGTGTATAACCTGTTGTCACTTTATAAGGACGTGCAAAATCATCAAATAAATCATCAAATAAATTTTCTCCAAAAATACTAGGCATCAACATAAGTCATTCCTCCATTCAAATACATACATTTTATTCTTTTGTGTGCTGACCATTGTCAGAACACGTAATTGTTATTTTTCCGGAACTCCGGAACCTCCATCAGTCTCTATCTGATGTCCTCTCCTTCGTTCTGATTATGTTATACCACTTGTATTAGCACTCGTCAATAGAGAGTGCTAATAATTTTTGTGAAAAATCTGTGAAGTCTTGTAGATTATTCTCCTGCACACATTCCCCGCTCTGCCTTAAGCTTTTCATTTGCCGCTTCCACATTCATTCTGGAAAGTATAAGCAGGATTAGTATATCAAATATCAACGGCAGCCACAGATACATGAACTGCATCATATCAAGAGCCGACTGTGGCTGAACCGCCATCGTTCCTTTATAACCGGACAGTTCAAGGAGCCAGCCGACAACCGCCGTTCCGATTCCTCCTCCGATCTTTACACCAAGCGAAGTACAGGAGTACATAGTTCCGTCAACCCGCTTTCCCTGTGTCAGGTAGGTATATTCGGAACAGGAAGCAATAACCGCATTCATATCTCCCTGCCAAGGTCCCTGGCCTAGCGCTGCAAGAGCTGTAAATGCCAGCATAAGCGGGATGTTTCCAATATAGCCGGCAACAACAACCAAGGATCTGCCAATAACTGCTATGATATATCCTCTAAGGTTCAGCTTATACATGCCCTTCCATTTGCCAACCAGCGTCGGTGTAAATATCAGTGCTATAATGAGGGGAATATTTACTGCCCAGGCAAACTGCCCGAACAGATTCTTATTCTTAAGAACCCATGTCATATAGAACAGACCCGCACCGATCATGGCACTGTAAAGCTGCTGCAAAATGTAAGTTCCACAGATCATAATATAATATTTGTTCTTAATAAGGAGCTTAAATGCCTGAACCAGACTATACTTCTCCTCGGTTTTCTTCGGCTCTCCATCGTTTAATTCTTCCTCCGGAAGCTCCTTCACAGACAGACCGGAGATCGTATTTACCACAAGACCAACTATCGCATAGATGATTGCTACTAATCTCCATGCCGCCGCATCTCCACCGCACCAGTCCACGAATCCGACCGTGATCGTCTGGATCAAAAGGCTGGTTGAAAATGCAAATATAAACCGATAAGAACCCATCTGAACCCGTTCTTTGCTGTTCTTTGTGATCAGTGAGGTAAGTGCCGAATACGCAATATTATTTGCCGTGTAAAACACACCATTTAACAATGTGTATGCAATGAAAAACCATGTATACTGTGCAGCCTTACCCATACCGGCTGGAACTGCAAAACATGCAACCAGCGTGATTGCACAGCCAATATATCCATAGATCATCCATGGTCTTGCCTTTCCCAGTCTGCTGTGTGTCTTATCAATCAGGGATCCGAAAAATACATCCGTAAATCCATCGAATAATTTGGATACCGCGATCAGTGTGCCGACAATGCCTGAAGCAAGTCCGACCGTATCCGTCAGGTATACCATGACAAAGGATGTCAGAAACGCATATACCACATTTCCCGCGATATCTCCCGAACCATAACCTACTTTATTATACCATTTTAAATATTTCTTCTCTTCCATCCGTATCTCCTCCTAATTAACCCCTCACAAACGGTACCAGCGTGAAATCAAACCGGAACTCATTTTCACTGAACCTGTATTCATCCGAAACAACCGGGCCACAGCTGTTCGAACCGATTCCATTCTGTGCATGATCAATACAGAGCACCGTACTGTCGGCTTCCGTAAGCTCATAATTGTGTTTCGTCTGCGTAAGCACTTCCTGAGTGTAATAAGAGGCATTAAATGAAAATGTATGTTCTGCTGCAACAGCCATTCCATATCGTTGATTTGTCAGTTCCACATAATCACAGTCATAGTGGCTTCCATTCTCCTGCGGCATGATATAGTCCTCATGAAGCTCCTGCACAGAACTTCTGAACAAGCCGTGGCTGGCAGCCCTGTGCTTGTCGCGGTAGCTTTCCTGTGGCCCCATGCCATAATAGGCAGCCTCAGAAAGCTTCTTATCCAGAAACATTCTTATACCAAATCTTGGAAGATCCGGGAGTTCTTCATCTTTTACTGCTGTTATTCCCGCAGCAATTCTGCCTGCGCCATCTATTTTCCACATAATCTCTACATCGATCAGCTTTTGAACGGTTGGAGCTACCACACCTGCATGGCACATGATCATTACTCCGAATTTGTTCTGAAGAATCTGTTCACTATATGCTCTTGTGTATGCCTCATCATAATGAGCCTTCTCCCATTCTGCCCGGATATACATATCGTTATCTGTAGGCGCACGCCAGATGTTAAGCTCCATTGGATGATTCAGATATTCCCTGCCTGCATACTGAAGTCCGCTGAACAAGCCGGTACGCTTATCCAGCCGATATGTGAAGCCATCACCATTTAACACGATCCATGCATCGTCTTCCTCTACCCTGATATCGGATACTTCCACATCCGAAGCCGTCCATTTGGCAGCTGTCTGGTTTCTTCCATCTTTATTCTCAAGCAAAAGTTCATCAAAGCCCAATACATGACCCGCAGAAACTAACGGAAGCTCTTTCTTTAACTGATAAGAAAGCTTCAGATATACTCTGCCTGCCGCAGGAACATCGATATCAAGCCCCACGGTGCAATCACTGTGCGGAGCAGCCGAAGCACCCACTACCTTGCCCTTCTGAACACTTAAGCCATCCTGAGTTACCTCATAACAGATATCCACAAAATCCTGAATATCATCAAAATCCATATAGTTATGAAGGGTAAGCGTTCCTCTCTCCTGATCAAATGACCGAACTCTGACCGGGCGGTAGACATTTTTGTATTCGAGCAGTCCGGTATGCGGGGTTCTGTCCGGATACACAAGACCATCCATACAGAAATTACCATCATGTATCGCCTCTCCATGATCTCCGCCATAGTAATACTTCGTCTTTCCGTTTTCCGCTTGATCATGCGCAACTGCATGGTCGCACCATTCCCATACAAATCCACCGCACATGCGGTCATCACTGTGGATCATTCGGAAATAATCTTCAAAATCTCCGGGACCATTTCCCATGCTGTGGCAGTATTCAACCAGCAGAAATGGTTTGCTTCCGTCCTTTTCCAGATATTCCTCGATCTCTGACAGCGCTGGGTACATACGGCTGTACAGATCCAGATTCTCATAATTATAGGTCACATCATAATTTCTGTATCTTGCACTTTCATACTGGGTAATACGGGATGGATCATACTGCTTCGTCCATGCAAGTGCCTTTTCAAAATTGCAGCCATATGCACTTTCATTTCCCATCGACCACATCACGATACAGAAACGGTTCTTATCTCTCTCGACCATCCGCTTCACCCGGTCAAGAATAGCCGCCTCCCATTCCGGATTGTCTGCAATCTTCTCATTCCACTTTTTGAACCGGTTGTAGTCAGTATCCTCTTTGCGATATAACATATATGGGCCATGTGCTTCTATATCCGCCTCGTCGCATACCATGAAACCATATTTGTCACACATCTGATAAAAATACGGTGCATTTGGATAATGACTGGAACGGATCGCATTGAAGTTGTGCTGTTTCATAAGGGTAAGATCCTTTTTTATCTTCTCCACATCCACTGTAAAGCCGGTTACCGGATCAGAATCGTGCCGGTTGACACCGCGGAATTTGATCTTCTGTCCATTGAAGTAAATAACTTTATCCTTTATCTCTATCGTTCTGACAGCGATATGATCAACGATCGTCTCATTTTCACTCTGCAAAATAAGTGTATACAGATATGGATTCTCGGTGTTCCAAAGTGTCGGCTGTATAATCTCAAATGTGAAAGCTCCGTCATGCTCTGCCTGTCCTTCCGCTACAACCACACCATTCCTGTCTTCGATCGTAACCTTAACCGCTGTCTCCTGATAAAAGCTCAGATTGAGCTTCACCTCAGCCTTTTCCTTTAAAACAGAGGTCGTGATGCGGTAGTCGCGAATGGCGCACTCTGGTCTTTTCAGAATATAGACATCACGGAAAATTCCACTCATCCGAAATTTATCCTGATCCTCCAGATAAGAACCATCACACCATTTCATGACAAGGACAGCGATCGTATTTTCTCCCTCTTTTAAAATGTCTGTCACATCATACTCACTGGTCATATGGGATACCTGACTGTATCCGACATATTCCCCATTTATCCACACATAGAAGCAGCTATCCACACCTTCAAAATTCAGAAATGCCTTTGCCGCATCCACATCCTTTGCATAAGAAAAGGTATGCACATAAGCTCCACACGGTATATCCTGTGGAACATATGGTGGGTCAAATGGAAATGGATAGCGGATATTTGTATACTGGTGTGTATCATATCCTGCCATCTGCCATACGCCCGGAACCTCGATCTCGTCAAATGCTCCGGTGTCATATCCCATCTCATAAAAAGCATCCTTCACATCATAAATACTTTTAAAATATTGGAATTTCCATTTTCCATTTAATAACTGTAACCGATCTGATCCTTCTCTGTGCTCGACCAGATCATCCATCCTACAGGAAGCCGGTACATAGTATGCCCTTGCAGGCTGTGTATTTTCATGTAATACATTCAAATTCTCATAATAACGTGGCACTATCATAAGTCATCCTCCCTTATATGTACTTTTTTGTTTTCGACTATTCTTATGTTTTTGATATTATTTGCAAATATTATCTTGTTATTTCGTTTTGTCTGTATTTATCATACACTTTAACAGCATTTCTGTCTATGAACCGGAATGGACAGAATATGGACAAAATGATACAATATCAATAAATCTTTTTATATTACAATCCTACAAATAAAGGAGAGCTTCATCATGTATATAAATACCGGATACCTGAATCATTCCTATCTTGATTTCAAGGACAAGCGCAGACCGCTTATTGTCGGAAGCTGCGGAACATACCGCTTAAGTGGCGACCCGAAGATGCCTACCTATCGTCCTAAGGGCAGACAGGACTACCAGATCATCTATATCGCATCCGGGCTTGGACATTTTCATTTTGATAAAACTGAGAATGAGACGATCGTTCCTGCCGGCAATATGGTACTCTACCGCCCGAAGGAACTACAGAAATATGAATATTACGGTGCAGATAAAACGGAAGTTTACTGGATTCATTTCACCGGCTCCGATGTGAAGAATCTTCTGAGGAAATATGGATTTAAAGATAACCGGAGAGTATTTCCTGTCGGTTCCTCTCTGGAATATGAACATATATTTAAACAGATCATCCTGGAGCTGCAGCGTTGTCAGGATGATTATGAAGAAATGCTGGCTTTACTGCTAACACGCCTTTTAATCGTATTCAAACGGGAGCTGTCACGCGAACATATCCTGAAAAATGAATATCTGGATCGTGAAATGGACTATGCAGTTTCCTACTTTAATGGAAACTATAATAAAGACATCAGCATAGAACAATATGCCGAATCAAGAGGAATGAGCGTGAGCTGGTTCATACGGAATTTCAAGAAATACACAGGCATGACCCCGATGCAGTTCATCGTATCCCGTCGGATCAACAACGCCCAGCTTCTCTTAGAACAGACGAACTATTCTATAAATGAAATAGCCAAGGTCGTAGGATATGATGACCAGTTATATTTCAGCCGGCTGTTCCGGAAACAGAAGGGCTTCTCCCCCTCTCAATATCGGAAAAGAGGCGCGCATACAGTATAAAAGAAAAAACATTGCCCAGTTCCAGCAATGTTCGTTTAGTAAAAATGCAACTGGCTGCCATTTTACAGGCCCTATAGCTCTGCGTCACATCCTTTAGAATGCTTTGCCAAATATCATATATGCTTTATATTAATATCGGATATAAAAAAGTCAATAAATACATGAGAATTTTATACGCTTTGTGTGTTTCCCGTATTTTATACATAATCTAGTCGTCACACACCAGCCTGCTAATAAAATAACGGATATAACGCTGCGCCATCTGTACAGGTTCAACTGCTGCCTCTGCCTATAATAAAATATTTCAAACACATCCTTATCAGCATATAATCTTCTCTCCGACATCTGCTTCCATTCACTGGACGACTCCGCCCAGAAATCAAAGTCTGACCACTTTGCAGGCAGATTTATATTCGGTAAAATATTCAGGTAGTCCGTTACATAGTAACAGTCCGAACTATAGCCATGGTGTTCACCGACCTCTGTGGCATACTCCCCTCTGTAGTTCTCCTCCGATATATCGATCACCAGACCACTTATTTCTCTATGCTCAACAAGCTCCCAGTCTTCTCCACGTTCCTGACCTGCCTGAATCAATATAAAGTTATCCTCTGAATCCGTTACTGACCGCACAACATGATCAACACCTTGGACTGTCACCGTATACCCTGTAGCATAAATACTTCCGAACAAATGATATGCCAGCCCGCTGCTTATAATACATCCGCCCATATCATTTTCTGCCAGTCTTCCACTTATACCGAGCATATCCTCCACGTCAAAATCTACAGTTACTATATCTGCCGTGATCTGCTTATATACGCCATTACCTGTTACCGATACATCCCTGTCAATAAGATATGTGCCTTTTATATGGTCTTCATTTTTCATTTTGTTATATGTGACCTGTCCTGTCGTAAGATACGCATAATTTCTGTCATTATCATAAGTTCCGCTGATATATTCCGCATGTATGATATTCCACACCGCCATACCTGATAATAAAGCAGCTCCCAGTATACCAATCACAAATCGTTTCATCGTCAACCCCTCTATTTCTCCCGAACCGTATCCCCTGCTTCGATCTTCTTGTCCGAACTGGCTATGATCCTGTCGTCGCCTGTCAGGGAACTTTTCTTAATTCCTACTTCATAATTATTTGTATCTCCTACCGTCACATATACTTTTGCAGCCACAAGCTCTGTTCCAAGGATCGTATCCTTTGATCTCTCTACAAGCACATACGAACCTACAACATCTGCATATATCGCGGACACCGGAACGATAAAATCATATTTCTCAGACTGATGGGAGATATCTGCCAGAACACTGTCTCCTACATTTACCAGTTCACCGGATATAACCGTCTCCACGATATACCCCTGCTCATTTGTGGTATCACTGTATACTGCCGTTACTTCCGTATTCACACTGGTATCATTTATATGAAGAATAACTTTATCTCCTTTTTCTATATAACGCTTCTGCTCACTCGTTACCGGGATTCGTACTGTATATTCATCCGAGCTCTCCATAACCACAAATGCTGCCTCCTCTGTGGTTCTGCTTCCTACATCCACCCGAACCTCTGATATAAGCCCCTCCACCTCGGAATATATGACACCCTCATTTGTGGTCAGCTTTTCCAGATAATTCAGCTGTCTGTCCACATCCGCAATATTCTCTTCCACTAACGCTCTCTCATCTCCCCATGCGTACACATATTGTTCCTTCAGATTCTTCCGCTCAAGTTTTTTCGTCAGATATATGGATGAAAGCTCTCCTGTCCCGATCTTCATAAGCCTGTCTCCTTTCTTTACATAACTTCCCGTATGCACATATATTGCCTGAACCATGAGATCAGGATAACTGTATACAGGAGCCCTGCTGTCGCCCTCGATCATCACATCCTGTACGACATCCCTTGATATACTGCCGGATGATGCATACATAATCTCTACCTTGGGCGTCAAGGTGCTGCTTGCAAATCTTGACATAACAGTTCCTGCAACAACGATTACCAGAAATATTATTATAATTCTTACGATCCTAAATCCTTTTTTCCGTTTCATATCATTTTCTCCCTGTAAATTACCCTGCGATTAGTCATCCGCAGATCCTATGGATATGCCCTCTGCCAGAATATCTTTTCCGATATAAAATATGATAAGAGAAGGAATACAGCTGAACAGAGCAAATGCAAATGCTTTTCCTGCACTTCCCCCAGTCACATCCGGCAGATATACCGATAATGGCAACAGATATTTGTCCTTTAAAAATACCACCGGCTGCTCCACGATATTCCAGTACTCAAGAAATCCCAGTATCACTGCTGCAAGAATCCCTCTTTTTGCTATCGGAACCGCCATATAGATAAAGACCTTAAAGCCACCCGCTCCATCCAGTCTGGCAGCCTCTATCACCGAATCAGGAACCTGTTCAAATGCACTGTACATAATAAATATAGGGAATGTAGAGAACACAAATGGCAGTATGACCGCCCAATGTGTATTTATCATATTCAACCTGTTCAACACCAGATACTGGGATAACATCGTCACCTGAAATGGCAGGATCATACAGAACACATATAACCCATATATAATCTTCGACAGCCTGTTCCGGCTTCTGGCAAGCCCCCACGCCGCAGGAACAGCAAACACAAGCTGTCCGATAAGTATAACGCCCACGATCTTCACAGAATTCCAGAAAAGCACATAGTATTCCGGTGTATCAAACAACAGCTCGATTATATTCTTAAATGTCGGATATAAAGGAATGAAATGCCAGGAAGCATAACCTGAACCTCCGCTTATAACAGGAGCTGCGATCTGTTCAAGCTCCGATTCTCCCATAAATGCTCCGCCGATCAGAAACACCAATGGCAGAACGGACAATGCTGCGCCCATAAGCACGAAAAACTTTATGGACAAATGTACGCCCTTTGAAACCCATCTCATCTGCACCCTTCCCCTCTTTCTTGTTGCTTTGGTTTTCTTAATAAGAATCCCCTACGGATTTTTAACTTCACACCATACCAGTCTGTAAGACATATACACTTTATGATCAATATCACACCAAAGAACACCAGCGCAGTCAGAACCGCTCCTGCTGTCAGCTTACTGATCTCCAGCTTCTCAAACCAGTTATTAAATATATGCTGAATCTGATATATCATCATATCTGGATATCCTCCTGCCATAAGATACTGTTCACGAAAAATCTTCAGCGAATTTACAACCGACAGCATAGCCACGATAAAAAACGGTCTCCTGATATTTGGAAGCGTGATCTTCCAGATCTGTGTAAATCTGCCAGCTCCATCAACTTTTGCCGCGTCATATATCTCCACCGGAATTACAGACAAACCCGACAGCCAGATCAACATGTTATATCCAATATTTTTAAATATAAATGTGCATACAAACAGCCAGAAAACTGCCCTGCCGGAAAAGAAGCTTACCGGTTCGCCAAGTCCCCACCTTATGATCATATTATTCACCACGCCCTGATCATCAAATAATATACGCCATACTACAGTGAGGGAATTTGACGGAATCGCCATCGGGATAAGAAATGCAAATTTCATAATATTACTTTTCATTCCATGAACCTCTATAGCCACTACCAGCGAGATAACGATCAGCAAAGGTACACTCACAAGTTCAAAACGTATAGAGTTGCCTGCCGCCAGCCGGAATGCATCATTCTCCATAACCAGAGCATAATTTTGCAGACCGGCAAAGCTTCCCGTTCCTGATTTCTGAAACGATGATATAAATACATCCACAAGCGGTATGATCACGAAGATCATAATACCCACAAATCCCGGTATGATAAATTCAGACGTTCCATTCATTTCTTTTCTATCTATCTTCATGATTATAAAACGCCTCCCTGACCATCCATTTCTATTCTTTCAGATATACATTTAACAATTTATCAATTATATTCAAAGTATCCTCAAGGCTCGCATTTCCTTCCAGATAATCAGTCGCATTTTCCCTTATCATGCTGCGAATTCTTACATCCGGATTTGAAGGCACACAGAGTCTGCTCAACTTATCTATATAATCTTCCAGATACTCGTCCGTCCGCCAATATGTCCAGTTCAGATAATTATTCCCGCCGACTTCAACAGCACCTCCCGGCGTTCCCATACTGAGAGCATCCTCATTCCATGCCCGCACGCCATCCATATTTACCGGATTTCCACATTCTGTTCCATAATACTTTTTCTGTACCTCTGCGCTGAATAACGCTTTTACGAACTCAACCGCACTATCCCTGTTCTCCTTTTTGCTATTGACCGCAAGGATTGTATTTGGCACATATATCATTCCCTCATCCGTACCCCACGGTTCATAGTCATAATCACGGTTTGCCGTGTTATCCTCCATTCCAACCATGGAATCTTCCTTTATGCTGTAAAACAACCATGCCTCGCTCATCGTCTTCATATCCACAAATGCCAGCTTCCTGCCAGACCATTCCCGGTTAAATAACGGGCTCATATATCCTGAATAATTGTCTTTTATATTTTCCTCATAAGCTCCGAACCTTGCAGTCCAGTCATTGATCTGATCCTGCGTCGTTCTCGCCATCTCTAAGTCGTATAAAAGTCTGAGATCCTCCAGAAATTTCTTTAGCATTTCTCTGTCATAATGCTCCTCCATATCAACGATCTCCGATGCATATACAGGATACAGGGTATCAAAATAAGACTCCAAATAGTAAAATGACAGATCATTCCCATCGGCTGGTTTGTCCTGACTGTTTATATAAGCCACAAGGGATTGAACATCGGTCACATTCCTTATCTCAGCCTCCGGCCCGATAACTGCTGTAAATGTCTCCATGGCGGGTATGGCATATACTGAACCATCCTCATTCTTATATGTATAAAGTACATTCTTAAGGCAGGATGGATTCTCCTTCTGTATATCATCAAGAACCTGCGACAGATCCATAAGCACCCCTGTATTCTCATAGCTTTTTACATTCAATCCATCCATGATAATGACGTCAGGTCCTTCTCCTGCAAGAAGCTGTGTATTTAAAGAACTTATGGCATCCTTTTCTGATATTCCATTCTGGTCATCCACGCCCCATATGTACTGCACCGTGATATCCGAATGATCACTTTCATACCACGTGATCAGATTTTCGTAACTCTCTGTGTAATAAAGAGAATATACGGTAACGGTTCTGCTGTCTGAAGCTTCTTTTGTACTGTTATAAGCTGCATATGCATCGGATGATGAATATACAACGATCCTCTTATTTCCACTCTTATCACCAGTGACAGCTACAAATGTATCCGAATCCTCCACAACAAAGTCATATCTTATATCAGCACTTTTAAATGTCGTAAGCCTTGTCCCCAGCTTGTCAGAGAGCTTATATGCAAATAAACCCGTTCCAAGCATAATGTATATCTGATCAGACTTTTCATCATACTTCATGATATTGCTGCAGCTAAGTGCATCTTTTCCTTTCTCCGAAGCTGCATCTTCAAGTCCTTCCGTCAAGGTATCATCAAAAGACGTAATCGTTTCCAGCATATGACCATCCGATATATCATAGGTCTCTATATCCCGTGCTGTGAGAACAACCAGTTTATCACCAGCTACACAGATATCCGTATAGTCAGAATTTTCTATTTCGTATTTCTTCTGCCCTTCCATGGAAAAGCATTGTATCACCCCATCCGCGCAACCAATGATATATCCATCAGCCGTCAGTCTGATATTTTTTACATTTTCTTCTATATGATCTGCCAGTATCTGAACTGTATCATCAGGCATCACCTTCACGATTCTGCCCGTTATATCTCTTTTATCATCCATCCTGCTGACTGCCAAATACAGGCTCCCGGCTTCATCCATATCTGCTGCCGTGATCATATCCGTTTCGTCCATAACAGAATCAAGCTTAAGTTCTTCCTGCCGGAAATCTCCATCCGGCTTTTCTCCTGTCAGCCTGATATAGCCCCCATTTTCAGCTTCTCCGATGCATACATATTCATCTTGAACCTTGCCAAATCCACAGATCTGGGTCATATCAAGCTGTGCCATCCGGTATTCCGACAAACCCGCCTCTGTCTCTGTAGATTCTGTTATCTTATGGTCCCCACAACCCCAGCATAACATCATGCCAATAAGCATTATTAAATAAAACCCGATACGTTTCATGTCTACCTCCCTTATTACAAATACTTTTACAATCATTTCCACTTTCGATATATCGATTGTAACACCACCGATCTGCACGATTGTCTAAAAAACATCTAAATTATATATATTACTTTTAAACATCTGGAAAATGAATTACTATACTTATTGTATTAATGATATTTTATACCGTAATAGGGAAATGGAGATTTACATGAAACTGCTGCTCGTAGAAGATGATACAGATCTGGGAAAAGTACTAAAAAGACAAATGGAAGCACATGGTATCACCGTATACCTGTGTACAACTGGAAAACAATGCACTGAACTGATATATCAGGTGTTGATATCGATATAATTGTGCTTGACTGGATGCTGCCTGATAAGTCAGGTCTTGATATTTTAAACCAACTATATTTTGACAAAATCTCAATTC
Organism: Clostridium sp. AM46-21; assembly: GCF_003480025.1. Taxonomy (NCBI): domain Bacteria; kingdom Bacillati; phylum Bacillota; class Clostridia; order Eubacteriales; family Clostridiaceae; genus Clostridium; species Clostridium sp. AM46-21. Next base: position 167,574 of record NZ_QUIB01000002.1, on the reverse strand, counting down.
CCATCATAATGCTTACCGCCCTCGGCACACTTGAAAACAAAACAGCAGCTTTTTCACTGGGTGCTGACGACTATATCGTTAAGCCATTTGAATTTGATGAATTACTGGCACGAATAAATGCTCTTTACCGCAGATCCCATCAGATCCATTCATTTGACTATTCTTATGGTGATATCAATTATCTCATAGACAGCCGCACGATCCAATGTGACGGCCGGTCTGTCCAGCTCACAAATCGGGAATCCCAGCTATTTGAGCTGCTGCTCAGATCAGCCGGTAAACTTGTCAGCCATGACGAGATTATCGAAGCTATATGGGGGCTTAATTCCAATGTTGGAAATGGAAATATCCTGAATTATGTTTATTTTCTGAGGAACAGACTGAAAACGGTTCACAGCCGAATTACGATAAAGGGAGTATACGGAAGCGGTTATACCCTTGTATATGAAAAGGAGGAATCACCAAAATGATAGAACAGCTCAGGAAAAAACTCACTGTATTTCTATCCTCTGTCATAACTATGATCCTCGCAACCATGTCCATATTGCTGTTTTATGCTGTCGTGCAGGAATATTCAAACAGCACATATGCTTCCTACTCTAAAGATACAAATCTGTTATATTCCTATCTGAACCAGACAAATATTATCGATATGAACATTCTTAATGAATACAACACCAAAAACCTTAATATCGATATACTGCGAAATGATAAAAAGGTCTTATCGACAGAGGCTTTCAAAGAAAGTAAAGCCATCCTTCAGTCCGCATCGCCTTATATGCAGTCTGAATATTGGGATGACTATTACAGTACCATAAACAAAGGAGACAGCCACCGCCGATTTTATACTGTCCGATATGACCATACGGATTACTGGAACAGCTACAGCATTATAAATATAGGGGGCACCTACTATACCATACATACGGTATACAACAATGCTCTCATCTCTGCATACAAAATAAAGATGAGTATTCTGTTTTTGATCGTAACGGTGATCGCAATTATCCTGTTGTCTATCGTGTCATATTTTTTCATGAAGAAGATTCTTATACCGGTAAATGAAGCCTATCAGAAACAGGATCTTTTTATTGCTGTGGCTTCGCATGAATTAAAAACTCCCCTTGCCATTATAAAATCCTGTCTCAACGGACTCTCCGGCAATCATCTAAGTCCGGCTGACAAAGACTATTTATCCACAGCAGACAGAGAATGTAACCGGATAACAGATATGATAAATAATCTTCTCACATTTGCAGACATAAAAAAATCCGGCCGGGAAAACTTTAAAGATACCCAGCCGGAAGATATTATTATTGAATGTTATGATCGTTTCGAGCCTGTCGCGATTCAGAAGAATCTCGACCTTATTGTTTCTCTGCCGGATGATCCGCTTCCTCTTTGCTGTATGGATAAGGACAGAATACTTCAATGCATCTCCATTCTGGTTGATAATGCGATATCCTGCACAACAAACGGTCATGTCTCCCTGTCTGTATCCACGCAGAATAAACGACTGTGCTATACCGTGGCAGATACGGGTCCGGGCATAAGCGATGAAGATAAACCGCACATATTTGAAACCTTCTATTCAAAGCGCAACAATCACAAAACACACTTTGGTCTGGGTCTCAGTATCGCAAAAAGCATAGCAGATCTTCATAGCGCTGAACTTACAGTATCAGACAACTCCCCTCAGGGAAGTGTATTTTCCCTAACATGGAATTACAGCTTACCTCCGTATACCGGGAAACCACCGCTCTTACCATAGCTTTCGATATGCTTGAAATGCTTCAGAAGTTCCATATCTTCTGCGCTGATCTCAAAATCAACCTGTGCATTGCTCTCCATATGTGCAGGATTTGCTGTCTTTGGTAATGAGCTCGTTCCAAGCTGTAAGGTATAACGGATACAGAGCTGTGGAACAGATACATTGTATTTTGCAGCCATAACTTCAATCTCTGGTTCATGAAGGATCTCACCATGAGCGATCGGTGAATATGCCTCAACTGCGATTCCGTTCTTCTGGCAGTATTCTAACAGTTCCAGTGGAGGCTTCTTCGTAGGTCTTATGTTCAGCAGCGACCTTTGATACTACAAACAGCTTATCACGCTGAATACCGCAGGTTCTGATTCCTTCCCCTGCGCCTTGCTCGTTGCCATATGCCTGTGCTGTATCAAAATGACGATAACCAAGCTTCACAGCCGCCTTAACTGCATCTGCCATGTCTCCATCGTCTATAAACCAGGTTCCAAGATCTAACTGTGGAATTTCTACACCATTTGCCAATGTTAAAGTATTTGTATACATATTGTCTCCTTGTTAAACTTTATGCTAGACATATTCTACAACTTAAAGTGAACTTAAGGTCAAGCGTTTTTATATATCTTTTTAGTAAAATGTAAAACTTAATTTCCGATTATAAGACTTAATTCCTGATTATAAAACTTAATTCCCGATTGAAAGATTTAATTCTTTATAAAAACAGATATTTCTCTACTTCCGTCAGTGAATCCAGAATGACATCCGACAGCTCCTGCATTTCTTCCGTGACCGGTGCAAGATCCGGCACCATGATCGGATGCAGTCCCGCCGCATGTGCAGAACGGATACCATTATAAGAATCCTCTATGGCATATGCCTGCTCCGGCATCACATGGATCTGTCTGCATGCTTCCAGATAGATATCCGGTTCCGGTTTGCTCCGCTTTACCATATCTCCGCAGATTACCCGATCGAAATACGGAAGGATACCTGCATCCCGAAGCTCCTGTTCGACAACTGCTTTCCTGGTAGAAGATGCCAGCGCAACCTTTCTTCCATTCTTTTTTAATGTCTGCAACAGACCGGTAACTCCCGGTTTCATCGGAAGCTTTCCTCCTGCCGCCTGTTCATGGAACAGTGCCGACATCTCCGCCTTATACTCATCATAAGGGAAATCTGCCCCATACACCCCAAGCATCAGTTCTTTTGTCGCATCCTTATTCAGTCCCAAACATTTGTGACAGGTGTCTTCTATATTTTTGATTTCATATTTATCTGCAACGACCTGCCAGCACTTTATAACCAGCAGCTCCGAGTCGAATATAACCCCATCCATATCAAATATAACCGCTTCAAATCGTTTCATTGTTTCAATCATGCACCTCCTTTGCTTCAACATATCACAGCTTTTATCACCCGTCAATGCATTGTCATTATGTATTAATTTTAATAACACACAGCATAAACATTCCTATAACACAACGAAAAAAACAGACAAATATGTAAATTCCACATACTTGTCTGTTTTTTATTCGATCGGCGACAGTTAATTACTGCGCCTTTGCTGTTTTCTTCTTCTCTACCGCTTTCTTGCTGTTCTTGCCATTTGCAGCATCCTTCTTCTTACCAAATCCGGTCTTGAAGTAGTACCACAATGGACCAGTTACACAGATAGAAGAATAAGCACCGATTACGACACCGGCCATCAGAGTAAATGCGAACTCTTTGATCGCTGCTACACCCATTACATATAATACGAAGATCGTAACAAATGTTGTTAAGGATGTATAAATATTTCTGGTGATCGTCTGGTTAATACTTAAATTAACGATATGCTTGTAATCTTTCTTTGTTCCTGCATTTGCGATATTCTCACGGATACGATCGAATACGATGATCGTTGCATTGATCGAGTAACCGAAGATTGTCAGCATACATGCGATACAGGTATTACCAACGGATAACCGAAGTAAGATATACAGAACAAATACCATAGCTACATCGTGGCAAAGGGCTAATACCGCACTTACACCAAACTTCACATCCTTGAAACGGATTACAATGTAGATGAGCATCAGAACGGCTGCAAGTGCTACAGAAAGGAATGCATCCCTTGTCATATCGCTGCTGGCTGAACCACTGATATTATCGGAATTTGTTACTGTCGCACCGAGCTTCTCGCTGAGTGCAGCTGTTACCTTTGTCAACTGAGAATCATCACCCTGAGTCGTAAGCTCTGTGGTCTTGAATACGATCTCATTTGTACCGGAAACAGTCTGAACAGAGATATCTGCCTCACTGATGCCTGCTGCCTCAGCGATAACAGGAACAATGTCTTTCTCTGCCTCAGATAATGAATATGCTTTGTCAAATTCTGCTGTGATTGATGTACCACCTGCAAAATCAATACTTAAATTCAATGCACTTCCCTTTGTCTTTGCAAAGATCGGCATGAAACAGAAGCCGATCACGATGACAAGAACAGAAGCGATAATACAATATTTACCACCCTTTACAAAATTAACCTTACCAGGCTCTTTTGCTTTTCCAAAATATTTTACATCTGTTACGCCAAGTGTTACAAGTGCATTCAGTACCATCTGAGAGATAACAAGTGCTGTGAATACAGATAATACGATACCGATTGCCAGTGTGATTGCAAATCCCTTGATCGTACCGGTTCCGAAGATACCAAGCACAAGTGCTGCGATCAGGGTTGTCACGTTACCATCGATGATCGCTGATAACGCATTATGGAATCCGGCTTTTACAGACTGCTTAACAGAAGCACCTGTTGCCAGTTCTTCTTTAATACGTGTAAAGATAACGACGTTCGCATCGACCGCCATACCTACAGAAAGGATGATACCTGCAAGACCCGGAAGTGTCAATGTAACATTGAACAGGTTCATAACAAGTAAGATCATAAATGTATAAAGTGTCAATGATAATGATGCGATCAGACCCGGAATTCTGAATACGCAGATCATGATAATGAAGATACAGATAATACCAATGATACCTGCTTTGATCGTTGTTGATACTGCTTCTGAACCAAGAGTTGCTCCGACAATATTAGAACGTACCTGCTTCAGTGTCAGTGGCAATGCACCGATACGGATCGTAGTAGCAAGGCTGTCTGCCTCTTCATATGTTGAAATGCTGTTGATAACAGCATTTCCGTCTGTAATTGCCTGCTGTACAGTTAGTGCACTTACAACTTCACCATCATATACGATATAGACGATCTTTCCTACATTTGCTGTTGTTACATCTGCAAACTTCTGAGCACCTGCTGTTGTGAATGACAACTGTACTACATTGTCATCACCGGTCTCTGTAGAATCAATCTTGGCATCTGCACCCTTAATATCATCACCGGTAAGAGCTGGAGTATATTCCTTGCCCTGTGACCATAATTCATAATTCTCAGGATCTAAGAACTCTAACTTACCTTCGATACTCAGGTCTTCCAGAATTGCATCTGCATCTGTTACACCCGGAATTTCGGCAGTGATCTTACCATTTCCCTCTGAATATACGTTATGCTCTGTTGTATGGGAATCAATACGTTTCTGCAGCTTATAGATCGTATCCTGAACATCCGCATCACTGTAATCCTCATCCTGAATCTCATAGGTTACACTTAAGCCACCCTTCAGATCAAGTCCAAGGCTGATATACTTTGCTTTTCCTCTGTCGCCTACACCAAACAATGCAACGTAGATGGAACCCGCAAGCACAAGCAGGAACAGGATCAATACCCATATGGCTTTTTTTCTTGCTTTCTTCATCTTATTTACCTTTGTCCTCCTTATTGATTTTCTTCTTCATCTGCTAATGCGGCTTTGATCATGATCGCACATTCGATACGCTTCTTCTGAAGTTCACATCCGATATCATACGCATCTAATATATTTCCATGGAATTTATATGAGTTCGCCGCACAGCCACCGCTACAATAGAATCTTGCAAAACAGTCCTTACACTTGTCCTTTGCATAGACATTGCAGAGCTTAAACTCATCAACAAGTTCCGGCTTCGTAATACCTTCATTTACATTTCCAATGCAGAACCCATCCTCACCGACAAACTGATGGCACGGATAAAGGTCGCCCCATGGTGTAACTGACAGATATTCTGTACCTGAACCACACCCCGACAGACGTTTGGCCACGCATGGTCCCCCTGTCAAATCTATCATAAAGTGGAAGAAATTGAAGCCCCTTCCTTCTTTATGTCTTTTGATCATCTCTTTTGCAAGGATATCATACTGATCTAACAGATATGGGATATCCTCTTCCTTTATCGCATAAGGCTCGTCCGGCAGAGATACAACCGGCTCAATGGAGATCTGGTCAAATCCAAGATCTGCCATGTGTAATACATCCTTTGAAAAATCCAGATTGTTATGCGTATAAGTGCCTCTTACATAATAACTCTTTCCGGCACGCTTCTTTGCAAATTCCTGAAACTTTGGAAGTAACAGATCATAGCTTCCCTTTCCATTTCTGGTCGGACGCATGTAATCATGAATCTCTTTTCTTCCGTCGATGGATAATACGACATTTGCCATCTCTTTATTGGCAAATTCCATTACCTCATCATTTAACAACACACCGTTTGTTGTCAGTGTGAAACGGAATTTCTTATTATGCTTCTCCTCCAGGCTTCTTCCATATCGAACGGTCTCTTTTACGACATCCCAGTTCATAAGTGGCTCACCGCCGAAGAAATCGACCTCAAGATTTACACGGTTACCGGAATTGGCAACGAGGAAATCCAGAGATTTCTTTGCTATGTCAAGTGGCATCAGACCTCTGTCACCCTTGTACTCACCTTCTCCTGCAAAACAATATCTGCATGCAAGATTACAGTCATGTGCAATATTGATACACAGAGCCTTTACCACTGTTTTTCTCTTTTTAAAATCAATGATATATCTTTGAATATGTCTTCTGTAAATAGTGTTCCGTCTTCTACCAGCCGGTTACCTCGTCATAGGCTTCCGATACTTCATCCTTATCATAGGATGGCAGCAATTCTATTACCTGTTCTTTTGTATGATTTTCGTAATTTGCAATAATATCATACACAAGGTCATCCACTACGTGAACAGACCCACTACATACATCGAGTACGATATTATATCCATTACTTTTGTACTGATGTACCATACAAATTCTCCCATCTTGTGAATTAATTTTTCTGACACGCAACGAAAGAGGACTGTCATTTGTTTGACGGTCCCCTTTGTGGTTGTCTGTCTACAATGATCTCTTACTTGTTCTCAGCATTCTCACAGCTCTGATTTCCGACTGTGCATGATGTCTTACAAGCTGACTGACATGATGTCTGGCATTCGCCGCATCCGCCCTTAACCATTGTGTTCTTCATTGTTCTGTTTGTGAGTGTCTTTATTCTCTTCATAGGTACACTTCTCCTTTTTATGTCATATAGCGAAATTATAACACAACATGCTTTAAAGTCAAAGTATTTTTACGAAAAACTTGTCTCTAACCTAGCATTCCGCCAAGCATTCCGGCCGCCAGACACAGGATCACATTCGTCAATGTCCCTCCGGCAGAGATATGGATCGTACCATTCATAATGAAAGATACAATACCGATCACCAAAACATAACACACTCCAAGCATTAATCCCCAAATATATTTTTGCTCCTTTACCATCTTGCCGGTAAGAAAACCACCAAGGAATACAGAGATGCCATGAATGATGATAATACTCAGATGAATCACCGTATCACCCAGTCCCAGCTTGTACATGAGGAATGCCGTTATAAGCAGCAGGATTGCCGTTATTATGTAAGATACCGCAAGTGCCTTTAAAAGGCTGAAAATTTTCTGTCCTGTAATCATAGAAAAACCTCCTGACACTACTATATGCCGGAAGGTTTTCTTTCATTCCAGAGATCATTCTCTATTCTGCTATATCAATCATTTTCAGATGTCATTTTCGAAGTCAAACTGCTTCATCAGTCTTCAAATAATTCCGTCAGCTCAAATATATCGTTGCTGATACGGTCTGCTTTCTTCTTCGTTTCTTCATCCGGTTGGATCAGATCGATCACCATAAGGGTATACAGCCCTGCATCGTGGGAGGCTGTCACACCATTAATGGAATCCTCTACTCCAACTGTCTCCTCCGGCTTCGTACCAAGCTTCTCACAGGCTTTCAGATAGATGTCCGGGTATGGTTTTCCGCGCTCGATCTCATCCCCACAGATCACATCATCAAAATACGGAAGCAGTCCGCTTCGAACCAGTTTATCCTCTGCCCGTTCCCGATCCGTCGAGGTTGCAACCGCCATCTTGATCCCTCTTGCCTTTAAAGTCTTTAGTGTCTCGATCACGCCATGCTTTAATTCAACGCCATGCTCATTCATATATGCTTCGACCATATCCACTGTACGTTGTCTGAATGCAAGATAATCAAAATCCTCGCCCATCTTTTCTTTCATCACATGTGCATTTGTCTTCTTGGTTCCACCTGCCATCCGGTCACAGATCTTCGACATCTCATTCTCCGAGATACCGATGGACAATCCATTCTTCAACCAGCACATTCTGTATACCTTCTCGGAATCGATCAGGACTCCATCCATATCAAATGCTACCGCTCTTAATGCCATTTATGTCACCTCATTGAAAGACCACGCCTGTTCGGGCGTGGTCCCTTTCTTTCTATAGTCATGTTTTATTTACTACTGTGGCTGTTTCTTCTTTTTTTCATGATCAGAAGAAGGATCACTGCCACAACTGCAAGAATTGCAAGAATAATGATAACGATCAGGATCGGTGATGTCTTTTCCTTTAACTGGAAGGAGAATACCTCATCTGTTGCACTGTCATAGGTCGATGTAACATTTCCCGCTGTATCTCTTGCAGATACCCGAACCTTATAATTACCATAGTTCTCAACCTGGAACTCATACGAATTCGTATCCTCATACAGTGCCGGATCAATAGTATCTCCGTTGATCACGATCTCTGTCAGCATATCATCTGCATCTTCCAGACCGATCTTCATGGTAAACGGATTTCTTACAACGCTCTTATCATCAACGCCTGTGATAATGATACGAGGTGCTGTTCCATCATAGGTAAAGTCAAATGTTTCAGTTGTCACATGACCAACCTCATCGGTAACGGAAATCGTCATTGTATGATATCCATCTGTCAGATCTGAGAAATCTACAAAATCAATACCATCCAGCTTTACACTTGCCTTAAATACAGATGTATCATTAACTGACCAGAGTGCATCATATCCCTTTTCCTTGATATCCGCAAAATCCTGACTGTTCAGAAGAAGTTCTCCATCTTCTGATCTTCTCTCAGTAAATTCAGCCATCTTTGCAGTCTTGTCAATTGTTGGCGGTGTATTATCTACCGTAAATACCATGTTGTAATCATCTGCCTTGTTGCCAAGTGCATCTTCTGCTGTAACTGCTATGGTATATACACCATCCTCATCAAATCTCTGGCTTCCACGGCTGACTGCCGCATTACTGCCAAAGTTTGTAAAGTAAGAGGAAGATACGTCCTCGCCATCCTTCTGTACAGATATATTTACCTTATTCGAAGCAAAGAAGGACTCTGTTACTTCTATGTTCATATCTACATAATCTGTGTTGTTTACAGAGCTTCCACCAACTGTCTCATACTCATTTACGACACTGTTCTTGCTGTTCACTGCTGATACCTTAAGCTCTGGTGCTGTCTTATCTACCTTGAATGTCTTAGTAACAGCCGTTGCAACATTACCTGTCATGTCCTTTGCATTAAAAGTGATTGTATATTCACCATCTTCATCAAAGGTATAGGTCGCAGTATGCGGATTACCGGATGAAAAATTACCGGTATTTAAGGTTGCAACTGTTGATGCTCCTGTTCCATCCGTCTTTTTGGTGATCGTTGCCGTAATGTCAGCACTGTTCATTGCTTCTCCATCATAAGAGAATGCAAATGCCTCATTTACTGTCAGTGTCGCCGTACAGGATGTATTCTGTGAATCCGCAACGCCTGTTATCGATAATACAGGTGCTGTCTTATCAATCCGGAAGGATACATTCTCTGCGATCTGTTCATTACCAGCCTTATCATCCGCAGAAACAGTGATCTCATAATCGCCCTCATCTGAGAATACGATCTCCGGATTTACAGAAGTGTTATTCCATTCTACTGTTCTGTAATCTCCGTCATATGCAACTGCACCGGAAGCATCCTTCCGTTTTACATGTACGGTATAGGACTTTCCTTTATAATTATCTGCAAGGTTCACATTAAGTGCTACATTTCCATTATTCAGCTTATTCACAGTTGCAATTCCGATCGTAGGCTTTGTCTTATCAATTACAAATGCAGCCTCATCCTCTGTTACATTTCCAAATGCATCCGTAACTGTAACCTTCAGATTATAAATTCCCTGTGCATTCCGTTTCACTGTATAGGTTCCGCTCGTTCCCTTCATTGTGAAAGTGTCATCTGCATCACCATTTGTATCTTTATTCTTATCGGAAACCACGATCTCGTGTGTTTCGGCAAACTGTTCTTCTACTGCTATGTCAAATGCGATATCTTTATTGTAATAACCGTCATTTGTCTGCTCCAGCCGTGGTGTGATCGTTACCTTCGGCTTTGTTGCATCTACCTTGAAGCGGGAACCTGCTACATCGTATGAAACCTTATTGCCTGCCTTATCCGTTCCTGTTACCTTGAAGTAATAGGAGCAGGCTTTTCCCTTCTTCTGACCGCAATATGCAGAAGCCTCCAGTGTCTTGCCATCCACCTTCTTGATCGCCAGCTTCTTCTGTGTATATTTGCTTTCATCAAAGCATTTGTAATACTCTGTGATCTGGAAATCCTTCAACAACAGCTTCTGATTATCTGTAACTGTGATCTTCACATTTGTACCCTGTGTCAGACCATTCTCCGGTACACCTTCAATTGTCGCTACCGGGCTTTCCTTATCGATCACAAACTTAATATCTCTTACATAGTTTACATTTCCAAATGCATCCACTGCCTTGATCGTCAGGTTATATACACCAGGTGTTTTTCTCTTTACTGTGTAAGTTCCGGTTGTCTCATTCAGAACGTATGTCTCATCTTCGTCTCCATTCACGTCCTTGTTCTTATCACTTACTGTGATCTTCGTTTTTAATGGAAACTGCTCTGTTACTGTGAACTTGAAGCTTACGTTCTTGTTGTAGTAACCATCATTCTCAGAATCCGGATAGCGATCCAGCACGATATCCGGAAGTGTGGAATCGACCTTGAATCTGGAATCATTGATTTCATATTCCACATCATTTCCGGCTCTGTCTTTACCGGTTACCTTAAATACATAGGAACATGCCTTGCCGCTCTTCTGTCCGCAGTATGCAGATGCCTCTAATTCCTTTGCACCTACCTGCTTGATCTTGAGTTCCTTCTCAATGTATTCTGTACCATCAAAATATTTATAACACTCAACGACTTTAAAGCTTTCCGGATCCAGTCTCTCATTATCTGTGATCACAACACGGATCGTTGTACCGGTTGACTTCTTGTCATCCGGAACACCTTCAATCTCGACCAGAGGCTTCTCTGTATCGATCGTGAACCGGATATCGGATACTGTTGCTGCATTTCCGGATGCATCTACTGCTACAACCGTCCATTTATACCGATCAGCCTTTGATACAGTGAAACCAAATGTTTTCTGCTTTACATCTTTATAAGAAAATGTCTTATATGCTTTTGCAGCATAATCGGCTTCTGATTTGCAGTTCTTATAGTCGTCTGTATTTAACACATATACATTTGCGCCAAGTTCAAACTGCTCTGCCACTGTAATATTGAATCTGACCTTGTCATTATAATACTTTGTTCCGGTACCCGCGATTGCCGGTTCTACCGTTACTTCCGGTTTATATGGATCATAATAGAAGGTCTTGCTTCTCTTTTCTGAGCTGTTGCCGGATCTATCAGTTGCACTTACCGCAATGTAATATTTCATTGGCTTTCCATCAATAACCTTACAGTTTTTGATCGTAGCTGTAACTGTCTGATCCGAGCTGTTCTTTGCTGTGATGATCTCTTCACCCTTTACTCCGGCACCTGTCGTTGCATCATAGTCGTAAGTTTCATACACTACCTTCACAACCACATCGGAAGCTGCAATGCCATAATCATCTGCTGCCTTAACTGTAATCGTCTGTGTACCATCATTTTTATAAACACCACTTACCGGAATACCGGAGAAGCTGATATCTGCCAGTTCATTGTCGATAACAAAGGTACATTTTGCAGTCTTTGTGTTGCCAACCTCATCATATGCTGTTACTGTAACTTCATATACACCGGCTTTTTTGTAAATAAAGGATGCATTCATGGTCTGACCGATCGTTTCGGTCTCCAGATCCATCTTCTGCTCCTGATCTGCAACAGCCTTGCCGTCACAGGTTGCTGATGCAGTAATCCTGCTGATCAGAAAATTATCAGATGCAGACGCCTTTACTGTTACATCTGAACCATTCCAGTACTGCGTAAGCTTCAGACTGTTTGTGGATTCTTTATCTGCAATATCAACCGCTGGCTTTTCAGTATCAACCGCAAACCGGTATGCAACCCCATTTTCATTGGATTTTGTTGCAATATTTCCTGATTTATCACTGATATAGAATATGATCGTATAAATCTTATTCTCTTCAATTCCATTTGTTAATACAAGTGTTTTATCAAATGTTTTATCCCCATTCGCAGCTATATTTCCTGTAAGAATGGTATTTCCCACCTGATCTGTGACCTTGTAATCACCCAGTGAAAACGCATCCTCAGCCGTTATATGAATGGAAGGATCTTTACTGAAATAATAAATACCATCTGCTGATGCCTTTGCTCCGGCAAATTCCATTGCTGCTATTGATGGAGCTGTCTTGTCATATAACACCTGAATGGATGCATCCGTTGTGTTTGCATCTTCATTCGCAGCCACATAATGATGCTTTGATGTAAAGTGGAATGCATACACACCCTCTGTCGTCAGATCATAGGTCAGTGTAACGGTTTTCAGATTTCCATTTGCTGATATATCTGTTCTGGACGGTGCTACTTCAATACCGGCAGCAGACGCTGCGGCATCCGGAGCCTTTCTTGTTACCGTCTTTACAATATCATCGGCATCCAGATCCAGACCTGTTACTTTATATGTAACCGTTGTTGCACTTCCATTATGTCCGGCATATACCAGTGCCTGATCCTTTGCATCTATTGTTTTCCCCTCGGAGGAAACTGTCAAAGAATCCTGTAATGTTTCTTTATTCACATAAACGGTTACCGTTTTCTTTGTTGTATTTCCGGCACAGTCATATGCGTCAAGTGTTACTTTATACACACCAACATCCGGCAGTGACAGTTCATCTCCGGTCAATGTAACTTCCTCACCATTTACATAGACCTTTGTTTTAGCCGTATCGATCTGACTGTCAGCATCAGAAATCCGGAATATCAAAGTCTCTCCTGTCTTGGCTGTTACAGTATATTCTGCCTGATCCTGCAGTGATACACCACCATTTGCCTGACTCAGGATAAGTGCCTGTGGAGCTTTTGTATCCAGATTAAATGTGATCTCTTTGGTACCGGTCTGACCAAGACGGTTTACTGCCTCATATAAGACTGTATGTTTTCCTGATTTATCTACCAGAGCGGAAATCGGAATATTATCATATGTATAAGAATACTGATTTGCATCTGCTGATATATCTGTTACAGTTTCAATGATCTCACCATCAAGGCTGATCCTTGCCGTATCGATCGGTGCATAATCCTCAACTGCCGCTACTCCTGTCAGTTCTGCACCACTGAACCATGTATCTGCATCATATGTATAATTCTGGATCGAAATCGTTGCACTATCGTTTCCCTTTATGCCACGGAAAGAGCCCTTTGTAATTTCTGGTGCTTTTTCATCGATATATACAAATGATCCATTTTCATCAAATTTGTAAGTACCGATAGATTCATATATATGATCTGTGACTCTGAAGATTACTTTATAATCCGCACCTGCTACAGACGATTTCGGAATCAATACCGTTTTACTGCAGATACCGGTATCTCCATCTTTATCCATACATACCGACTGCCAGTTATTCATGGTCGTTCCATTCACAAAACAATATTCCAGATCCAGATCTGCAAAATTACTGTCGCCTATATCCTCAAGCGCCGATACCGTTACACGAATACCATCACCCTTTTTATTCAGGAACTCACCAAGTATCCCTTCCGTAATCTTTAATTCAGAATCTTCATCTACCGTTACATCCTGAATCCGAATATCTGAAGTATACCGGATCGTCACCGGAATAAATACCTTTTTCCCTTCCCTGCTATATGCTGTAAATACATATGATCCGGATTCCGGAACCTTTACATCAAAGGCTCCACCATCTTTACCGATTGGTATTTCTTTCTCATTTCCACCATTTAATGTATATGTAAGTTTAACAATATCCGCCGGATCTTCCGGTGTCTGTTTTATATATCCGTCAACCTGTTCCGTTCCATCTGACACATACCCCTTTACAGACACAACATCCCCTTTTTCAGCATAATAAAAACTATCTCCATTTTTATCATTTATCTGTGGAATGCTTTTATTTCCCGCCTCTGCTGAAATATGCATAGTTGGTCCAGCAACAGATAGATTATCCCCATTTTCAGCATTTTCTCCATATACACGTATTATCCCCGCAAATTCATAAGTATCCTTCTCATCTGCTGCTTTATACACTGCATACTGATATTCATCCTCTGAATCTGTGATCCGAATCTCCTCGATCTCCGAAGCCTGCTTTGTGGTCTTCTTATCCGATGCATCACAGGATGTTGCTATAATCTGCTTCTTATCAGATGCATCCAGTTCCTGCATCAGGTAGTCACCCTTAAATGTGACAGCAGTCTCTTCCGGAACAGAAATCTCAACCTCTTCTACACTGCCTGTCTTTACGCTTCCATCTTTATTTTTCTTATATGTAACTTTTTTGGGAATATACGTTTCAAGATTGATCACTTCTTTTGTATATTCGTCTTCTGCTTTCATTCCGATTCTGTTATCAATTACCACCAGTGATAACAGCATAACCGCCGTCATGACCAAAGCCACAAAACGATGTAAATATTTGTTTTTCTTCATTTTGGTCACTCCCTTCTATATCGATTCATCCGTATGAACTACAACAACATCAACTAACAGTGGGAATTTCTCAGCTTCTTCACCCTGTATATCGGTCTCACTACTGTCAGAAGCTTCTGTATCCATAGTGAGAACATCGGTTGCATCATCATCGGTGCTTAATACGTCTGTTGCATCACTGTCTGTACTTAAGACATCCGTTGCCGCATCTGCTTCATCCTCTGATGTCAGAATATCAGTCTCACGCTCATATTCATCATCCGCCCGAAGAACATCGGTCTCTTTTTCATAATCCTCCTCTGATCTCAGGACATCAGTTTCTTTCTCATAATCCTCTTCCGGTCTCAGGATGTCGGTTTCTTTTTCGTAATCCTCTTCCGGTCTCAGGATGTCGGTTTCTTTTTCGTAATCCTCTTCCGGTCTCAGGATATCGGTTGCTTTCTCAGAATCTGCTTCTTCCGGTCTGGTATGATGATGGCTTCTGCTCTTATTCAACTCATCCACAGCCTTCTTATATCTCTCATTTCCTTTCCTGGAAACTTCTTCGGATGCTGACTTGCCCTTGATATCACGCACCTCGATCTTACTGGTACTGCCCTTTGATTTGATCGCATCTTTTTTGGAAGCACCGCTTCCCTGTAAGCTTTCATAACCCTTTTCGCGGATCTCTTTGATCTGTTTTCTGGCTGTGCTTCCGGAAAGATCTCCGATCACCTTCGGGATATCCAGTTTTACAAATAATATAACTGCTATCACTGCAAAGACAACTGCAAGAGCTATACCGCCGAATAACATTACATTACATATCGTTTCATTCATTGTTATCACTCCTCACTCCCTGTCACTGCAGTATTTCCATTTATAATATCAGAAATTGCAGAGTTTACGATCAACGAGTTCCATTCATTATTACCACGGGAGACAAGAATATTGATCTTACTGCCCGCATCGTATACCGCTTTGATCTTCTGGATGCCATCCTGCTTCCAGCGTTTCGGATTGGATCCGTATTCTCCGGAATACCGGTCATACAGATATGTCAGATGACTGACATAAATATCGGCTGCATTATCAACCGTTCCCATGCTGCTCTCTGCGGAACTGTATACCTTTTCAGCCTGATCATAATAATCCTTATTGTCGCTGATCTTTTCAAGCGCTATGTAAGTTTCCGCTTCTTCCTTCATATATTTTACATATGATTTCTTTGTTGTATCCGGAAGATTTGGATCCGTGATATCGATACTTGCCAGATAACGGTTAAGTGAGTCGATTGCACTCAGATAATAGGTTTCCTTCTCTGCATCTACATTTGTATTCTTTGCCTGATAGGAATATACGGAATACAGGATTCTCGCATACTGTGCCGTGTAATATTTTACATTACGATCCTCCGGAAGTGCATTGGAAAGTGCTGTACTGTTTTCATCCAGCTTTTCGTTTGCCTCCGTCAGCAATGCAATCGTTCTCTGCGGCATATCTGCCGTATCACTTCCCAGATTATCAACATAGATAGAAGCGATATTCAGATAATTTACATATTTGCTTGGATTTGTATCTTCCAGTTCCTCACTGTTATAAGTTTCAAAATTAACCAGATTCTCTTTACTGTTTGCAAAATTGGAATTCTTCTTGATCTTATTCTCGCAAATTGCCGAATAGTATGCAGCCTGTGCTGTCTCATCCGGGAAGTTTGCCGAATCATTTACCTGATTAAAATACTGCATTGCAGCTTTGTAATCCTGGATTTCGTTGTAATAAATGATCGCAACCTCATAGACAACATCTGCATTTACCTTGTCAATATACTTGGTGACGTAACGTGCACCTAATTTTGCTCCACTGTCCACGTTCTCGGACACAGTGTCAGTGTTCTGATCCATATCATAATAATATGCATACGTATCAAGAAGTCCCAGATAGGCATCTGAGGATGATTCATCCAGAGCAATTGCTTCTTTATAGATCTTGATTGCTCCATTTATATCATTATCCTGCAGCGCATCCTCTGCCTCCAGTATCTTGTTGCTGTAGTTCTTCTCCTTGATCTCATTCTTCTTTACCCCGCCAAAAATGGCACAGCCAACAGACAGAAGGGATAATCCTGCCATCACGCCAAATGTAACCAGCTTTTTCTTTGCCTTTGCTCTGTACTCATTGTCCAACTCATTGTAATGATCCAACGCATACAGAAGTTCTGAACAGGACTGATATCTGTCATTTGGATTTGACTGGCAGCACTTGATAATGATCTGCTCCAGACCAGATGAAAGCATTGGATTCCACTGACGGATCGGTTTAATCTCATATGGTGGCTCACATGGATTCTTTCCGGTTACCAGATGATACAGCGTCGCACCCAGATTATAAATATCCGTTCTGGCATCAGTATTATAGATACCACGTCCCTGCGCATCACCGAACTGCTCCGGTGCTGCATATCCTCTGGTACCCAGCGCTGTCGTATCTGCGTTATTTTCAATTATGTACTCTTTTGCTGTTCCAAAATCGATCAGCTTTACTGAACCATCCGGCTTTAACATAACATTGGATGGTTTCATATCTCTGTATATGATCGGTGGATTCATGGAGTGCAGATAATCAAGTGCACTGGCAAGCGCACGACCCCACTCAATTACATCGGACTGCTTCTGTGCACCCTCTGCCTTCAGAACTTCATTTAACGGCTTACCTTCTACGAAATCCATGATTACATAAATCGTTCCATTCTCATTTATGATATCAACGATTCGAGGCAATACCGGATGATCCACATTTTTCAGGATATTTGCTTCGCGCTCCAATCCTTTTAAAAGTGTTTCTACACTCTTGGAACCATCATTCTTTATCTCTTTTACAGCCCACTGTTTATTCAGACGGTTATCCATCGCCAGATAAACAATTGACATTCCACCCTGACCAACTTTTTTCAGTATTTCATATTTTCCATCTAATACTGTTCCTAATTCTGTCATCTTATCTCCCCACTACTCAGCCTTGACCAGCAATACTGTTATATTGTCTGTTTCCTTCCTGTACTTTACAAGATCTGTTAAAAAATACAGCCCTCTTTCATCTTATCTTCATCTGGTGCTGCCAGCGGACTGAGTTTCGCCATAATCTCATCTCCGCTTATCTTATGTCTGAATCCATCCGAACATAACAAATAAGATGCATTTTGTGTAATATAACCTCTGATGAAATCAGGTTCCACTACCGGTGATGCGCCTACACACTGTAACAGTATGCTTCGTCTGCTGTCTGTTTCTGCCTGCTCCGGGGTCAGTCTTCCTGCTGCGATCTCCCTTGCAACCAATGTCTGATCCTGTGTAAGCTGCTCCATTTTATCTGTCAACTCATATACCCGGCTGTCGCCCACATGTATAATATAATATCTGTCCTCATACATAAGAATGGCTGACAACGTGGTTCCGATCATAATTCCCCGACTTTCACCATATGCTTTCAGCTTTTCATTCTCTGTTACAGCTATGCGATCCCACTGCTCCTTCAAGATCGCTGTATTAAATGTTCCTGTTCTGACCAGTTTTACAAAATCATGTTCAAACCAGCCACAATATGCATTTATGACCTCTTTGCTTGCAAGCTCTCCTTTTGCCAGTCCGCCCATGCCATCACAGATAATCGCAAAGGCAGCCTGTCCATTCGGAGTCTCTGCAATCTTGATTGCAAGAGAGTCCTGATTATTTTTCTTTTTTATACCCACATCTGTGTGATATGCCGCTCTATATTTCATACGCTTCTCCTGATTATTATCCCCATATCCTTATCTGACAAAATAAATGAAACCTTCATCACCCAGAGAAACCTTTGCATTATTTGTCAAAAATACATTTTTCTGTCCAGCTATGTTCTGTCCATTCACAAATGTACCATTTGTGGAGGCATTATCTCTGATATAGCTGACACCATTCTTTCTCTCAATGATGCAGTGGATCCGGCTGACATCTGAATTGTCTGTTACTGTATAATCTGCTTTGGTTGCAGATCTTCCTATTGAAAATTCAGGTTTATTTATATATATTTTTTCATTTGTTGCTATTCTTAACAGATATGGCACTGGCACCTGAGGCTTCTTCTCCTCAACCGGCGGTACCGGTGCTGTCTCCGGTTTCTTCTCCGGCATCGGTGGTACCGGTGCTGCCTCCGGTTTCTTCTCCGGCATCGGTGGTACCGGCGCTGCCTCCGGTTTCTTTTCCGGCATCGGTGGTACCGGTGTTGCCTCCGGTTTCTTTTCCGGCATTGATGGTGCCGGACGATTTGGGATTGGCGGCACGATTGGTTTGCCATCCGGTCCCATCTGCATTGGCATTGGCCGTCCCGGCATTGGCTGTCCGTTCGGCATCGGTGGTACCTGACGGTTTGGCATTGGTGGCACTGATCCTCTGGCAGAAGCACCAGGCTGTACCATCTTTGCATTATTCTGCATAACACCAATACGGCTTACCTTGTCGTTTGCAGTTTTTTCTTCTTTTTTCTCTGTTTTTTTCTTTTCTTCCTCTATGTGGATTCCCATATCAATCAGAAGCTGATTGACAAATTCTTTCATATCACCAACTGAGAATGTTCCAAGTTTATTCGTAAATGTGATCAGTCTTGCTACATAATTATCCCGATCCATCTCAAAATAATGTGCATTACAGATAACATCTTTTACAAAATTGCGAACCTCATTCAGATCCGTGATCTCCTTATCGACACCTGCAACAATAAAATAAACATTCAGGCTCTCAGGAGCAACAAACACATACTGGATATCCTTGGCAACATAGCTTAATGAGATCATGTTCATTCCAAATGCTTCCAGACCGCTTAAAAGGTTATACAGTAATGTCAGCATCTGCTTCTTGTTGATCTCTTTCTTGAGGAACTCAGTCAACTGTACCTTGTTGCCAATCTCATAAATAAATTCTCTCTGATTATCTTTCTCTTCCAGTCTGCACGGTATGATCTGTGGAAATTTTCCACTCACACCCTTATCTACCTTTTCATCAATAATATCAGTCTGATCCAGCACATATCTGCAGTTATATGTATCTCCCGTTTTTGTAAGTAATACTTTGTTCTTCTTCATGTCCCTCTCTCCATTCATGATCCGGAAATTCCAATACTGTCCGGATAATTATTTTCCATGTATACACCAAAAGCAGGTATTCCTACCTGCTCGTGTTCACCCGATCCGGGTGATAATATATATTAGCTTAATTTGAAAATGAAATCTTCTCCGCCGATTGTGATCGTCGCATCATTCTTAAGCTTAACTTCCTGACCTTCTTCCAGCTTCACGCCATCTACCAGTGTAGCATTTGTCGCTTTGTTATCTTTCAGGTAACAACCGTCATCTCTCTGATAAATAATCGCATGTACTCTGCTGATCGCACCATTTCCGTCAATTGTGAAATCAACACCACGGTTTGCCTTACCAAGCTTAAATACTGCCTTATTTACCATAACACGTTCCTTTGTGTTTACACGGATAATATATGGCATTGCCTTCGGCACACCCGGTGCAGGCTTCTTCTCTTCCTCCGGTGTCTGATCCTGTACAACACTCATGCCACCTGTAAGCTCAACCGTTGTTCCGGTCGCTCCTGTTTCAGGCTCTTCCTTTTCTTCAACAGGAACCGGTGTTGTAAGGGTTTCAGGCTCTACTGCATTCGCCTCATCTACGTCACCCGCTCCCCGGATCTGCTCCGTTGGATTATCAATAACCTCATCATCCTCCATCTCAACAGAAGCCTTCTGAATGATCTTTGCACGGTTGATTCTTATGTTCTTCATAACCGGTGGTTTCTCGATCAGATTATCCAGATCCTGAGTATCGATCAATACCGGTTTTTCTTCCATCTTGCTTTCAGCAGAAATTTCTGTCACACCCTCAGCAGTATGTGCAATCTCCTTGATATTAAATGCATGTGGCTTTTCTTCACCGATGTCCGCCAGATCAGCACCCGTCAGCATCTCTGTCATACCTTCTGACTCTTCTGCCTCCTCCGGTGTCTCTATCGGAATCTCTGCCGCAGGCTTAATATCTTCTGCCTCTGCTTCTTCTGTTTCCGGTTCTGCCTCATCATGAGCCGTTTCTTCTAACTCTGCATCTTCATCCAGTGTAAGCTCTTCCAGATTACTCTCATCGAACAGATCCATATTTACAGAATTCAGTGCGCTGTCAACATCTGCATTCAAATCCAGATCTTTGAAGATCGTATTCTCTTCTGTCGGTTCTTCCTCGTACATCTCAAGGCCATCATCGTCATCATCGTCAAATGATATATCCTTAAATTCCGGAAGATCATCCAGAGAGGTATCACCCTGTGGAATATCCACACCCTGAGAAACCTCCACGCCGGAATCTCCAACATCCATAAATTCTTCTTCTACCTGTAATCCGGCAGCCTCCATCAGCTCTGTGATCTGACTTACAAAACCACGGATCGTGAACTTCTCTACATTCAGCATATTTATAAGCTTAGCAACATAATTACAATCTTCATCGTCCGCATATGTTGCATTCAGAATCAGGCCTTTTACAAAAGCCTTAAATTCCGCATTTGCTGCCACATCCGATCCTACCGGAATACAGATCATCTTTACATCAAACGTTACAGGATTTACATATGTAAAATCCTTATTCAGAATAACATATGAAACAGGGATTCCCAGATCACGCATATTCATAATTCCTGATGCAACCCCTCTGATTATACCCAGCATCATCTCTGCATGTACCGTGCCTGAAAGGAGTGCTCCAACTGTTGTTCTGTCCGTTATATTGTATGTAAGATAATCATTCTCATCATCTTCTTCATAAATGATATCAATGAGTTCTGCAATTTTATTATCATCAAGGTAATCAAGCAACTCTTCATCCAGATCTGTCTCATCATCCAAAACATAAGACAAATACTTTTCAGAGCCTATATTTCTTACTTTGAAATTCACTTTTCTCATCAAACAATCCTCCTATCACACGTTCTGCTGTGCATATAAGGTAACAAATTATCCCATTGTCCATGCATACTCTATAAGTATATATAATTTCACCATATATCGCAAGTCTTTTTAAAAAGAAATCGGCAATCTGACCAATACATTACTGCGTATTAATATGTTCATCATATGTGGATGAGAAGATATGGCTTCCATCTCCGGCATTACTGGTATGATAATACAGATAATCGTTCTCATCCGGATATAATACAGCCTCTATCGATGCCTGACCCGGATTGCAGATCGGTCCTACCGGAAGTCCGGTATTTTTATAAGTGTTGTATGGTGATTCGATCTCCAGATCATCATAAGTAACCTCTGACTTATCATACATTCCGTCTGTCAGAGGGTACAGAACCGTCGGACACATCTGAAGCATCATATCGATCTTTAAACGATTAT
Organism: Clostridium sp. AM46-21; assembly: GCF_003480025.1. Classification (NCBI taxonomy): domain Bacteria; kingdom Bacillati; phylum Bacillota; class Clostridia; order Eubacteriales; family Clostridiaceae; genus Clostridium; species Clostridium sp. AM46-21. The sequence goes on along the minus strand of NZ_QUIB01000002.1, from coordinate 145,193 downwards.
AGATAACACCTGCAATGATTGGTCTCTCACTGTCAATCTTTGCTTCACGTTCCACGATTGATGCCATGATCAGGATCTGATAATCTGTATATCCAAGATCTGCTGCCTTGGCACTGTATTCTGAGGTATAAACGCTCCGGAATTTTTCCAGCATCGTATCAATCAGACTTGCCGCAGTCGTATCTTCATAAATATCATAGGTTGCCGGAAACAGATATCCCTGAAGGTCGTACTTCGCACCATCTGTATTCATGTCTCCGGTACTGAACGGGATCTGATGATTTCCGTTCTTTACTTCATTCAGGAATTCCTCCGAGCTGCAAATATCCTGCTCCTCGCATTTTGCTGCGATCTGTTCGATACTGTATCCTTCCGGTATCGTCAGTGTATCAACAACTTCCTTGACAGGTTCTACATAACAAAGTTCTTCTATCATCTCGAGTGTACTCATTCCGGTGTTCAGTGTAAATGTACCGGGCTGGATCCGTCCTCTGTATTCTGATTCTTTCACTCGTAATACAAATGCATATTCATACTTGATCAGTCCGGCGTCATGCAGGATCGCTGCCACCTTCTTTGACGATGCTCCTTCCGGAATCTCGATCGTTACATCTGTTCCCGATGCGCTCTCCGTCCCCTTGTACTCACCCATAAATCCATCATAGACATTTTTAATCTTTAATCCGCCTATCACAACAAGGGCAATAACGACGACCAATACAATAATTACCTTAATACCTTTTCCGTTCTTCACTCTGCGTTTCTCCTTTTTCTGTTTGTAACTTTTTATTCCCCAATAAAAAATATACCCCAACCCAAAACAATGCATCCAACATTGACTTTGTAAAGCCTGTAATGATATGATAGCCTCATCATAAATGAAAGGATGCGATTTATTTTGGCAAATCCAATAGTAACAATTACAATGGAAAACGGTGATGTTATAAAGGCTGAGCTGTACCCGGACATTGCTCCTAATACAGTTAATAACTTTATCTCACTCGTAAAAAAAGGCTTTTACAATGGTTTGAACTTTCACCGTATCATCAATGGTTTCATGATTCAGGGCGGATGCCCGGAAGGAACCGGAATGGGCGGACCAAACTATAGCATTAAAGGTGAATTCTCACAGAATGGCTTCAAGAACGACCTGAAGCACACTGAAGGTGTTCTCTCCATGGCTCGTTCCATGCGACCGGATTCTGCAGGTTCCCAGTTTTTTATCATGCACAAGGCCGCTCCTCATTTAGACGGTGCATACGCTGCATTTGGCAAAGTAATCGAAGGAATGGATGTTGTAAATAAGATTGCAACAACCCGAACAACTTACGGTGATCGTCCTGTAAAAGAACAGAAAATGGCTTCCGTAACTGTTGACACATTTGGTATTGATTACCCGGAACCTGAAAAAGCCTGACTAAAATTCAGTATAAACTAAAACAGCCATTTTGGGAACAAATATTTCTCCAAAATGGCTGTTTTTTTTGCTTTTTTCTATAACCCGGCACAACGATTCTCAAGCGTCTCAGGTGAACTTATTTTTCGTTCAGATCCACATTCCAGAAGCCGTCTAATGTAGCAAAATAATCATCCGGTGTCTCTGCCCTGCGGATCAGTTTGGTACTGCCGTCTTCACAGAGGAGAACCTCTGCGGATTTCAGCTTGCCGTTATAGTTATATCCCATTGCAAAGCCATGTGCACCTGTATCATGAATTACCAGAACATCTCCCATATCGATCTTTGGAAGCATACGATCAATCGCAAATTTATCATTATTCTCACACAGCGAACCTGTTACATCGTATTTGTGGTCGCATGGTTCATTCTCTTTACCAAGAACTGTAATATGGTGATATGCACCATACATGGCAGGCCGCATCAGATTAACTGCACATGCATCTACACCGATATATTCCTTGTGTGTATGTTTCTCATGAATCGCTGTTGTGATCAAATGGCCATAAGGAGCCAACATGAATCGTCCAAGCTCTGTGTAAAGGGCTACGTCACCCATTCCTGCAGGAACCAGGATCTCCTCGTATACCTTTCTTACGCCTTCGCCGATCGCAAGGATATCATTCGGCTCTTTATCCGGTGTATACGGAACACCTACGCCGCCTGACAGATTGATAAAGTCAAGCTTTACGCCTGTCTTTTCCTTAATCTCAACCGCTACCTCAAATAAGGTTCTTGCAAGAACCGGATAGTAGTCATTCGTCACTGTATTGCTTGCAAGAAATGCATGCATTCCAAATCTCTTTACACCTTTGCCCTTCAGGATACGATACGCCTCAATGATCTGATCCTTGGTCATGCCATACTTGGCATCTCCGGGGTTGTCCATGATCGTTGTAGAAATAGAGAATGTTCCACCCGGATTATATCTGCAGCAGATCTTCTCGGGAATTCCTGCTGTCTTTTCAAGGAAGTCAATATGTGTGAAATCATCCAGATTGATCGTTGCACCAAGCTTCTTTGCAAGGATGAATTCCTCTGCCGGCGTATCATTGGATGAAAACATGATCTCGTCTCCGGTAAATCCCAGTTTATCTGACATCATAAGCTCTGTCAGTGATGAGCAGTCTGTACCGCATCCTTCTTCCTTTAAAATACGAAGAATAGTAGGATTTGGGGTTGCCTTTACCGCAAAGAACTCCTTAAATCCCTTATTCCATGAAAATGCCTGATATAACTTTCTTGCATTTTCTCTGATTCCTTTTTCGTCATAAAGATGAAATGGTGTTGGGTATTTCTTAATCATCTCATCAACCTGTGCTTTTGTTACAAATGGTGTCTTCATGATCATCTTACCTTCCTGTTGTATTTTGTAATTCCGACTATATATTTAAGCACACACATCTGGATTTGTAAAGAATACATATCAGGTTCTGCATTCTTTATCTGTATAATACCACGATCTGTGATCTCTTTATGCATTATTCTCGGCTGCAACAAGGTTATCGCTCTTATGCTTCTTACGAAGGAGCGGCTTCTCGATCTTACCGGTTGCATTTCTCGGTACATCCTCAAAAATAATTCTTCTTGGTCTCTTGTATCTTGGAAGCTCCTTGCAGAATTCATTGATCTCATCTTCGGTACATTCCACACCGTCCTTTGTCTCGATGATCGCTGCCGTGATCTCACCAAGTCGTGGATCTGCAAGTCCTATAACTGCTACGTCTTTGACCTTTGGATATTTACTCAGGAAATTCTCGATCTGTACCGGATAAATATTCTCACCACCGCTGATGATAACATCCTTCTTACGGTCAACCAGATAGATGAAGCCATCTGCATCCTGCTCTGCCATATCTCCGGTATACAGCCATCCATCCTTTAATGTCTCAGCCGTTGCTCCGGATTCTTATAATAACAGGTCATAACGCCAGGTCCCTTTAATAGCAGTTCTCCAACATCTCCCTGCTTCACATCTTTACCATCTTCATCTACGATACGCACCTGCCAACCATATCCCGGCACGCCGATCGCACCAACTTTATCGATATTCTCTACGCCCAGATGTACCGCACCCGGTCCGATAGACTCTGACAGACCATAGTTTGTATCATACTGGTGATGTGGAAAATATTCTTTCCAACGTTTGATCAGGCTCTGTGGAACCGGCTGTGCTCCGATATGCATCAGTCTCCATTGATCCAGCTTATAATCTGATAATTTTACTTCCCCTGATTCTAATGCCAGCAGCAGATCCTGTGCCCATGGTACTAACAGCCATACAATGGTACACTGTTCATCGGATACAGTTTGAAGAATCGTCTTTGCATTAACACCCTTTAACAGAACTGCTTTTCCGCCTGTGATCAGGCTTCCGAACCAATGCATCTTTGCACCTGTATGATATAAAGGCGGAATACATAAGAATACATCATCCTTTGTCTGTCCATGGTGCTTCTGCTCAACTGTAGCTGCATGCATCAAGCTCTCATGGTTATGTAAGATTGCCTTTGGAAAACCTGTTGTTCCTGATGAGAAATAGATCGCTGCATCGTCACTGTCTTTAATATCTCTCTTTTCAAAGGTACTGGAACAGTTTGCTGTCAGCTTGTCGTAGTCCTCTGCAAATGTTGGGCAGTTGCCACCGGCATATAACAGAATACGCTTCTCTGCGATCTCATCTACAACTGTCTCAACTCGCCCGATAAATTCAGGTCCAAATACAAGTACATCCACATCCGCAAGCTCTACGCAGTATTTGATCTCCTCTGCATCATAACGGAAATTAAGCGGCACTGCCAAAGCTCCTGTCTTTAATGCTCCAAAATAGATCGGAAGCCATTCCAGACAGTTCATCATCAGGATACCGATCTTATCTCCTTTCTGGATTCCTCTGGAAACCAGAAGATTTGCAAAACGATTGGCTTTCTCGTTAAATACATTCCATGTGATCTCCCGTCTATACTGACAGGTTGGATTCGCCTCGATCAGCTCATATTCTCTCCATGTCACTCTTCTCGTCTCTGTGACATCCGGATTAATCTCAACCAGCGCTACATCATCCCCAAATTCTCTGGCATTTCTTTCCAAATAATCTATAATTGGCATACCTATATTCCTCCGTATATTACAACTTTTTCGCTCAAACGCTTTAACGCGTTAAACATCCATACCCTTTAGTATACTCAATCTCATCCGAATACACAAGCAGTTTTTTCTATAAATAATATCAGCTCAGGATTTATCTCTTTATATCTCCGGGTTCATTGCTGCTTTCAAGAAATCAATATACCGGTTCATGAGATTATTTCCACAGAATAATGTAATAGCCAGACCTACGCTTAAGAAAGGGCCAAATGCAAAATGATCGTTTTTACCATGGCTTCTGCGAACCAGACAGATCACGCCATAGATTCCGCCAAGAATCAGTCCGATAAAGAAACCAACTACTGTTGCTTTCCAGCCAAGCAAGAAGCCGGCAGCAAACATCAGCTTGATATCTCCGCCGCCAAAGCCTTCCGGAATAATAAGAACGATCAGATATAACGGAAGACTGATACAGATCATACCGATCAGTCTGGATACGATCGTAACCCCATCCATTGCAAGGAACTCAGATCCCGGAGCTGCATCGGACACGAACTGAAGGATCAGAGATACCACACCCATCACGAAAATAATGACATTCAGTATAAACGGGATCTCCATGGTATCCATATCTATAAAGGTCACTACCGTAAGAACCGCCAGAAACAGGAAATAAATAATCCCCTGTAACCCCATTCCGAAAAATCCGGTAAATAAAACTGCTGCCAGACCACCAAATATAATGATCCCTGCATTTCTGAACTTTCCCGGTTCATGCAGCCGCTCTAACTGCTGTTTCTCCGGTATCCGGTAGATCACCTTTGTCAGCAGATAGAAGATCACCATACCTGCAATAAAAAATCCAAGGCAGGCTGCCACCCTGCCAACTGTTCCTGATATCTCCAACCACGTCATATGCTTATACCCCTTTCACCTTTCATCTGTTTATAATCGCCTGCAAAACACCATTTTCATCTCACATGAATCATTCCGGCATGAACTTTACAACTATTTATTTCTATCGCATAACCACATTATATACTTCACGCTTTGGAACGCCACGGTCTGCTGCCGCCTGTTTGATCGCATCCTTCTTCGTCATGCCCTGTTTCTCATACATGGCAACATGTTCTTCTATCGTCATCGAAAGAAATTCCTGCTGCTTTTCTGCTTTTGCCGCAGCCACATCCATGCCCTCGATCACCATCACATATTCACCTCTCGGCTCATGCTCTGCATAATAGGCGATCGCTTCCGACAACAGAAACTGTTCGATTGTTTCATGCCGTTTCGTAAGTTCCCGGCAAAGTGTGATCCTGCGGTCGCCAAGTGTATCAAATAATTCCGCAAGTGTCTTCTGCAGCCGGTGTGGTGCTTCATAGATCACCATCGTTCTGGTCTCATCCTTTAATCCTGCAAGAACCTCTGCCTTTTCTTTCTTGTCCTGTGGCAGAAATGCTTCAAATGTAAACCGTCTGGTCGGCAATCCCGATGAGATCAGCGCCGTGATACAGGCGCATGCCCCTGGTACAGCTGTTACGGTTACTCCTGCTGCAAGTGCCTGCCGTACCAGCTCCTCGCCCGGATCCGAGATACCCGGCGTTCCTGCATCGGTTATAACGGCAATATTTGTTCCTGCAAGAAGCTTGTCCACCAGAACCTTCGCCTTATCATATTTATTAAATTCATGGTAACTGGTCATTGGCGTTTTAATCTCAAAATGGTTTAACAGCTTGATACTGTTTCTCGTATCCTCTGCTGCGATCAGATCCACTTCGGACAGTGTACGCACCGCTCGGAATGTCATATCCTCGAGATTCCCGATCGGTGTAGCGACCAGATATAATATACCCGCCATGTAGATTCTCCTGTTCTGTCTGTTTTATTTCTTTGCTTCTCCTTCATACGTGGCAAGAAGCTGTTCCGTGTAAACGCCCGGTTCTTTATAGACGATCAGCGGCGGCTCGATCTTGATTCTGGAATTACCGCCCTTTACGCCCTCTACGATCACCATATTCGGTTCTTTATCAATATATGGATGAATGAGCTGCATCCGCTTCGGTTCCAATCCATTTGCAAGCAGCCCTTCAAAGATCTCCGCCAGCCGGAATGGTTTGTGTATCATATAGAAACTGCCGCCCGGCTTCAGCAGATATGCTGCTGCTTCGATCACATCCGAAAGCGTCACGCAGATTTCATGTCTGGCAATATTCTTCGGTTCATCCGGATTCGTCAGTCCATGATTTCCGCTGATATATGGAGGATTCGATGTCACAATATCAAAAAAGGCCTTCCTGTAATTACAGGAGACCTCTCTGATATCTCCATGATCGATTCGAACCTTCTGTTCCAGATCATTTAATCGGACACTTCTTCCAGCCATCTCTGCACAGGCATCCTGAATCTCCAGACCGATAAATTGGCAGGTGCCGTCAGACGGCTCTTTTGCCGCCAGCAGGATCGGTATCACACCGGTTCCTGTTCCCAGATCCATGTACATGCCATCCCGTCTGTGCTTTACAAAATTTGCAAGCAGCACCGCATCCATACCAAAGCAGAACATATTCGGATTCTGTATGATCTGATGTCCCTTGCATTGCAGATCATCGATTCGTTCATCAGGGAGAAGATCAATCATCAAACTTGGATTTCCCTCCCTTATCTTCCAGTGCTTCCAATGCCTTATATTCTTCGTCGCTGATACGCTCTGTACTTCTGCGTTTCTTCGGCTTGAATTTTAATTCACTGACCGGATATTCCATAACCTCTTTATTGTCATCCTTATCCGTAACAACAATCCTTACCTTCTGGCGAAGAACGCTTACAGATAAGACTTCACCTTTGTTTCCATCTGTTGTACGGACAAAATCGCCAACATTTGGAAGTTTTTCATTCAAATATTCATATGTGTCCTGTTCATGCTTCAGGCAGCACATCAGTCTGCCGCACACACCGGATATCTTTGTCGGATTCAGAGACAGATTCTGTTCCTTTGCCATCTTGATCGATACCGGAACAAATTCCGAAAGATGCTTATGGCAACACAGCTCCCTGCCACAGATACCGATACCGCCGACCATCTTGGTCTCATCACGGACACCGATCTGCCGGAGCTCAATCCTGGTCTTGAATACAGATGCCAGATCCTTTACCAGCTCACGGAAATCAATTCTTCCATCTGCTGTAAAATAAAACAGCACCTTGTTATTATCAAATGTATACTCCGCCTCGATCAGCTTCATATCAAGCTTATGCTTTGCGATCTTTTCTTTACAGATCACAAATGCTTTTTTGCTCTTTTCCTTGTTGTCTTCATTTTTCTTCTTATCTTCATCTGTAGCTACTCTTATAATGGTCTTTAAAGTAGATACGATCTTGCCATCGTCTATATTTCTCTTTCCCAGAACCACTTTGCCGAATTCAACGCCACGGGCAGTCTCCACGATAACAAACTGTCCACATTCTACATCATGATTTCCCGGTGAGAAGAAATAAATCTTGCCGTTCGGTCTGAACCGGACTCCTATGATCTCTTTCATTATTTATTCTCCTTTATAGTCAGAAGCATAAGTTCCATAGCCACATCAAAATTAACATTTGCTTCCAGACGGATCTTCGCCTTATCCATCGCCTTTAAAACATTCTCGATACCCTCATAGGAAATATGAGCTGACTGTTTGCGGATATCTGTATAATATTCCTTAAACATCAGTCGTCCGGCATTTCCTGTGATCTTTAACATCAGGATGTCACGATACCACATCATCATCAGATCAATATAATCACTGATCTTCAGCTTATGATGGTTCATATTCTTGATCGCAAATATAATATCATCGACTGTCATATCCGGGATCCTGCGGAGAATGCCTGTTACATCCTCTATGATCTCTTTATATTCTTCACTGGTCGCAAGCCGGATCGCCTTACCCAGATTTCCCTGCGCAAAGTCCATACAGAAATCTGCTTTTTCCTTTGGAAGCTTCAGCTCATTCATCAGGTAATCCAGTACATCCCGCTCTCTGACAGGCTTGATATTCAGTACGATACATCTGGAAATGATCGTCGGAAGGATCTTGTCAATATTGCTGGTCAGCAGGAAAATGATCGCATACTCCGGTGGCTCCTCGATTGTCTTGAGCAGAGCATTCTGTGCATTTGCATTTAAAAGCTGTGCATCGTCGATCACATAGATCTTGTACCGGCTGCTATACGGTTTGATCGTTATATCTTTATTTACCTGATCACGAATCTCCTCTACCGAGATCACATTTGGCTTGTCATGTGTGACCCATGTAACATCCGGCTGATTATCCGTATCCATCTGCTTGCATGATCTACACTTGCAGCATGGTTCCGTTCCGCCTTCTTCACACTCCAGAGTCTTGATTATGGCACGCGTCAGAGTCTTCTTTCCGCTGCCTTCTTCTCCATTTATGATATAGCCCTGGGATACCTTTCCCATCTCTATACTTCTCTTAAAATGCTGGATTATATCCTCATGTCCGATAATTTCAGAAAATTCTATCATGCTATTCTCCTTGCTTATGCTATGGTCTTGCCAGCCATTTTTCTACATACGAAGTTATTATATCATGTATTGCCTCTTTTGGCAAAGCTGCATCGACTTTTACGATACGATCGGGACTCATTTCTGCAAGACTTCTATAACCCTCAACAACCTTCTTATGGAAGTCCAGACTTTCCTGTTCCATACGGTCAAGCTCTGCCTGATTTTTCTTTCTGGCAATACCGACTTCTGCATCCAGGTCCATTAAAAATGTCATATCCGGCAGGATGCCCTGCAAGGCAAATTCATTTACTTTATAAACGGTATCAATTCCAAGTCCCCGTCCGATTCCCTGATATACGGCTGATGAATCCACAAAACGGTCTGCGATAACTGCTTTGCCTGCAGATAATGCCGGCTTGATATTTTCCTTTACAAGCTGTGCTCTCGCTGCTGCATATAATAACAGCTCTGTCATATATCCCATCTCTGTAAAATCTTTATTCAAAATGACCTCACGGATCGCTTCACTGACAGCATTTCCGCCCGGATCTCTGGTGATAAGTACATCATATCCCTTTTTATTCAGATAATCCTTTAACAGTTCGATCTGTGTTGTCTTACCGGCTCCGTCCGGACCTTCCATCGTTATAAATATTCCCTGCATATATTCCATGCTCCTTTATGTGTTTAATCATATTTGTAAATGAATGATCGTCATCTAAACATCTGAACTTTTGATGTTTTCTTTACCGCACAGGTTCTGTAACCGGAATATAGATCCCATCCGTCTGATATTCGACTCCGATCATATTCAGACCGGTTTCCACCATCTGCGTAATATCCCGGATCACCTGCCCGTCGATCTTCTCGCCCGGTGTTATAACTGCAATTCCAGGTGGATATGCATATACATAATCTGCCGCTATGCTTCCTTCCGCCTCTGCCAGCTTCTCTCTGCTGCTATCCAGTCTCCACGCTGCTCCCGGCGTCATAACCTGCTCCGGCAGATGAAACCCTGTACTACATAAAACGGCATTCTCCATATCCGGTAGCACCGACATGGAATCTGCATGGTTCATCTGATCTGCATTTCTTCCTGCTTTATCCGCTGCTTCTGTCAGCTCCGAATCTATATGTTTCAATATCTCATAGAGATGCTCAAATGCCTTTTTCTTATCTGCAAATGAGGTCATCAGGATCACATGATGCGTTCCTGCCATCTCAACCACCTGCTGATATTCCGCCGCTAATACATGCGCAAGCCACGGTCCTGTAGCCGGAATGTCGTTTCGGCTGTCCGTTCCCGGTTCTGCCGGGTGCACACCTGATACAGTAAACACAAGCTTACCTTTATCATAAGCATAACATGTCTGCTTCGGTTGTAACAGTCTGATATGCCTCAGTTCCTTACATTTTTTTCGAAAATGCTTTAGTCGTTTTCTATATGCATCAAATACTTCCGGATGATTCCCCGCATATACGACTGCTTTCTCCATGCTCTGTGTGAACAGATAAGAGGGTGATGATGTCTGAAAAATATGCAAATACCGCTCCACCTTCGGAACCAGCTCCTTCCGGTTCACATGAAGAAGTGCTGTCTGTGTCAGTGAAGGAAGCGTCTTATGCGTACTCTGTATGACCAGATCTGCTCCTGCTGCGACCGCTGACAGATTTCGTTTCGGCAAAAACGGGAGATGTGCTCCATGTGCCTCATCTACGATCAATGGAATATTATATGGCTCAAGCACATTTTTAATCCCACAGATATCTGATATCACGCCCTCGTACGTTGGGGATGTGATAACAACCACAGCCGGCAGCCTGTCCGTTTTTTTTAGTTCATTTAATGCCTGTTCCATCTGTTCCGGTGTGATATCTGCAAATATATCCGTTCCCGGCAGCAACTCCGGTACGACATATTCCGGCTTCAGATTCAGAAGACTGACTGCATGGCAAACCGATTTGTGACAATTCCGTCCCATCAACACAGATGCCCCCTCCGGTGCACAGGCATACAGGGCTGTCAGGATGCCTCCGGTGGCTCCATTTACCATCATATAGGTTTTCTCCGTACCATAAAACCGCCGCATCTGCTCCAGACTGTCCTTCATGAACAGCTCCGGTTCATGAAGATCGTCCAGCCCTTCTGCTTCCGTAAAATCCCGGAGAAACATATTTTCCCAGAAATCATCTTTAAATACATCCTGCCTTTTATGTCCCGGCATATGCCATGGGTAATAATCCCCTTTCCTGTATCTGTCCAGATATTGATTAATATATTCTTTCAAGCTGATCTCTCCTGTTCTATAAGAAGAAAGACCGGAGAATCTTATCTGCAAAAAAATCCCTGTTCTCTGCAAATAAAACCATCCAGTCTCCATCCTTCATCTTTAGCTGCCAATTATATTATGTATCATTTCCAGCTGACTGCGAAGTGCTTCTACATCGATCTGCCCCGGTGCAGAAGGGATTCCCGCAGTTGCGAATGAGATACAATTTCCGTACATTTCTCCGGTCGTTCTTGTGGATACACCAAGCTCACCCATCGAAATAACGATCAATGGTGTCTGATTTCCAGATTCCTGAAGCTCCTTTGCAGCCTGCATCATATCAACAACCTGCGAGCCATCTTCCGGCATCATTGCAATCTTTGCAATATCTGTTCCGGTATTGATCATATCTTTAAACCGGTTTACGATCTGCTCCATCGGTAGCGTAGTCTTAAAATCATGATTCGATACGATAACCTTTACGCCATGTGCATGTGCTGTCTCGATCACTTCCGTCACGAATGGAATATCATAGAAATATTCTACATCGATCAGATCCGCATATCCGCTTTTGATCACATGCAGAAGCATTTCCCGGTACTGATCCGGTGTAATATCATGACTGCCGCCTTCACTTCTGGTACGAAATGTGAAAATGATCGGGAACTCAGATAACTTATCCTGAATCTTTTCCAGCGTCTTTGTTAATATATCCATATCCAGACAGTCCTCAAAGCAGTCTGCCCGGAATTCTACCAGATCTGTCTTAGATCTTTTGATCGTACGGATCTGCGCATCTACATCATAGTCTGTCGGTGCAACCATCGGTACGCAGATCTTAGTTGCGCCCTCACCGATCCTTACCCTTTTCACTTCTACTACATTCATATCATCTGTGCTCCCGGAATTCTTTTCTCCTGCTATTTCTGTATATCAATGACCTGATCATTTACAAGCTCATCTGCTATGGCTGTTATATCTGCCTTTACTTCTTCGCCTTCTCCGTCTGCCCATACATTGACATTTACAACCAGGTAATCCTTGTCGTTGACAGGATAGAAGTAATAATAATCACGGATATTTGTTCCGTAAACTTCTGAATTTATTACATAGCAGTCCAGTGTCTGGCCATTTGCACCTGTAACCTGCTCCATCTTCTTATCAACTACTTTGCCATCTTCTCCAAGATAATCAAAATATGCTTCAAAGTTCTCGCATTCTTTTTCTTTATCACAGTCCGGTGTCAGTGTGTAGTATACATTGTACTTATCATTGTAAATATCAACTTCAGAATCATCTGCATATCCACGGTCATAGCCGGACGGATCCTTGATCGCGATCGTATAGCTGTCGCCTGACATCTTGATGCCGGAATAATCCTGATCATCAATATCAGCACTGTCTACGACCATCTCAGAATCATCCTCAATGTCTGAGATATCTCCAAGATCAATATCAGAAGATGTCAGATCTCCAAGACTGATATCATCCTTTATATCTGCTGCTGAACCAAGTGCCTTTTCCCATGCAGATGCAATCTTTTTCAGATTGTCTGTGTTCATATTATTCTGCATGTAATCATCCGTCATTTCTGTATAATCAATCACATTCTTGGAAGGATCCGGCGTCTTAATCTCAGTACCAAGATCACCTAATTTAATCTCACCGCTCAGGTCTGCATATACGATAGAATCACCATTTGTTACCTTCAGGGAATCTATAGCAACTGTATAGGACTTTCCTTTGTTGATATCCTTCAGGCTTCCTGTCAGATCATAAGCAAATACAGGCTGTTCTGCTGCTGAAACTGTCATATGGCTCTCAAATGCATTTGTTGATTTTACAAATGAACTGTTCTGTGTAAGGGTTGCGGTCGTTTCTCCATTTACAACAACTGTCTCTTCCAGCTTCTTTGTATATGAACCCTTGCCATTCTCACTCTTGTCACTGATCGTAACAGATGCAAGTTCTTCTTCATCCTTTGTAACAGAAAGTGCTGCATAGATATCATCAGCCGGACTGTCTGTACCCATAAAGTCAACTGCCAGTGAGGCCTCCGCATTAAGTACAGTAAACTTGTAATCCATACCCAGTTTAACAACTTCATTATGCTTTACATATACATTTAATACAAAATCTCTTGAGAACAGCATACCATAATAGGTTGGTACATAATTAAATATCTGTGCAAGATCTGATCTTGTTATGTCAGCAGACTCAAGCTGCTCATCTGTTATAAATTCAGATGCATATGCATTCAGATAATTACATAATGCGGTAACATATGCCTTTACATCTGCAGTTGGAAGTGTAACTGTATACTGTTTACAGGAAACAGAATCTCCATTGTGATTCTCTACTGTTGCATTTCCGACCTTATCAAAAGAAATTGCCTTCTTAAGATCCTCATTTGCAGGAGTCATATATTTCTCATACAGCTCCTTCACTTTATTCTGTGTATCTGTATCAAGATCAGATGTATCAAGTGCATCCATCATAGATGCCAGATCCATCTTAAACACATCATTGTATAATTCCGGCAATTCAAAATAAATCACCCGGTCAACACAATACACACTTGCGGATAATGCCTGATCTGCGATCGAAAGAGAACCACTCAGATTCATATTATATGAATTGTCACTCTGCTTCTCAAATGCACCATTCAGATCCAGATTAGATCCTGCGATACCATCCATCTGATAGATACTATTGACTGTCATATTGACATCAAAATCCATCTTGTCATCACTGAATTCTGAAATACCGGTTGCCTCCTCCACCGGAGATTTATCTACCGTATCAGTAATTGTTTTCTTGATCGAACTCTTGATCACTTCTTCCGGTGTTTTTCTTACAAGGAAGAATACAACAGCAACAATTGCAGCAACTAATACCACTGCGATAAGTGAGATCAATGCGATCTTGCCGCCTTTTTTCTTCTTTGGTGCAGGAACCTGATATGGAACCTGATCTCCATATGCATTCATTTCCGGCTGTACATAACCGCCATTGCCTGCGTCTGCATTATAGTCTGCATAGCCACCCATATTCGGATCCGCATTATAACCGCCATATGCATTTCCATTTGGATCTGCGTTGTAACCGCCATATGCATTCCCATTTGGATCTGCGTTGTAATTGGCATATTCCCCATTATTCGGAGCTGCCTGATAACCGTCTGGATTTTCTGGAAATCCCTGATTCATATTATTTTCGTCCATTTGTCTTTCCTTTCATAATAAATATGTTACAGAAATCAGCTTTCTGTTTATATTTGTCTTAAGCCCTGACAAATCTTACATTAGTAGATATCTCCGGATTTGTCAAAGCATTTGCCTGATTTTAATTTACTTTTAATACCTCTATATTCCTTTAATCCTCATCAGACAAGCCAAGCTGCCCGATCAGGCTCTTCGGAACATACGCCTCCACGAAAATGCCATCCTCCAGATATTCTTCTGTGATCATTTCGCCATATTTTCGGATAAGCCCCGGTTTTCCCGCTTCCTGATAGGAAAATGTATGGCGGATATAGGTTTTCTGATCCCGGAGAACTCCTTCGATCACCGACAACAGCTCCGGTATACCTGCTCCGGTTCTTGCCGACATATAAACCATACGATCCGCTCTCAGATCCTTGATCGATGACTGATCGGCATCCTCCGGCAGCTTATCGATCTTGTTAAATACCGTGATCACCGGCCGGCCTTTCTCGTCATCAATATTCAACTGTCTGAGCGTTGTATATACTGTAGCAACATGATCATCCCAGCTCGGATCCGATGCATCCACCACATGAAGGATCACATCACTGTATCTGGCTTCTTCCAGTGTTGACTTGAATGCCTCTACCAGATGATGCGGAAGTTTTCGGATGAATCCGACTGTATCCGTAAATAACACCTGCTGCCCCGCCGGAAGCTCCGCATTCCTTGTTGCAGGATCCAGTGTTGCAAATAGCTTATCTTCCTCCAACACTCCGGCATCCGTCAGTTTGTTCAGCAGAGTGGATTTTCCTGCATTCGTATATCCTACGATGCTGATAACCGGGATTCCGGTCCGGCTTCTCTGCTTTCGCTGTTCCGTCCGTCGGTTTTCCACCTGCCGCAGATCCGCTTTCAGCTTGGATATACGGTCT
The DNA here is from genome assembly GCF_003480025.1 of Clostridium sp. AM46-21. NCBI lineage: Bacteria > Bacillati > Bacillota > Clostridia > Eubacteriales > Clostridiaceae > Clostridium > Clostridium sp. AM46-21. Next base: position 129,726 of record NZ_QUIB01000002.1, on the reverse strand, counting down.
CTGATCACTCTTCGGTCGATCTCCAGCTTTTTCTCACCAGGTCCTCTGGTTCCGATTCCGCCACCCAGACGTGACAGGGAATCCCTCATTCCGACCAGTCTGGTCGCACGGAACTTCAACTGTGCAAGCTCGACCTGCAGCTTACCTTCATAACTGCCTGCATGTGCCGCAAATATATCAAGGATGACCATTGTACGATCCATAACCTTGATCTCCAATGCATCCTGCAGATTCATCAACTGTGCCGGCGACAGCTCATCGTCACACACCACTCCGGTCGCATCATACATTGCGATCATGCTCCGAAGCTCTTCTACCTTTCCTCTTCCAAGATACAGGTCACTGGCTGCCCGGTCCCTGCTCTGGATCAGACGTCCAACCGACTGTGCTCCTGCTGTCTTTAACAGCTCCTCCAGTTCGTCCAGCGACTTTTCTGTTTCAGAAACCTCCACACCATCCATCGCTGCAGCAAACAGGATAACCCGTTCCTCTGTTTCCGCCAGAACCTCGTAGCCGGGTTTCTGTTCATTTTCTGACTTAATCTCCAATTATGCTTCTCTCCTTTATATCAGGATATCTTCAACCATTGTTTATTCCAGTTCGATCCATATTGTATAACTTTCGGATCGGTTGCCTGCCGCATCTTCTGCGTAACAGGATATCTCATAGCTTCCCGGTATATCCTCCACCCTGGAAAGATCTATAACAAGCTCTGCATCCTCTGTTGTATCCTTCTCTGGTGTCCATCTGTATTGGATGATCTGTTTTTCATTGTCATAAGCAGTAATATTTCTGGCGATCAGGTCTGCCAGTTCTTCTTTATCTCCATGATATCCGGCCAGATATAACCGGTCTGGCAGCATCGTAATAACCGGAGCTTCTGTATCAACAACCCGGATAAATATATCCCGCTCTATTTTCTTTCCATTGTCATAGAAAGAATACGCTAACTTATATTCCCCCGGTATCTGATTATCCACCGTACCATCTACCATAAGCCGGTCTGTTACATTCTGTCTGTCCGATGAAAATGCCATGACACCTGTTCTGCTGTCAAACGGTTCACCAATCTTGATCGTATGATCCTCTGCGCCATAGATCGCTGCCGTTCCTTCATACGGGCTGCCATCTGCCGTATCTGTCGGATCCCATCCGGTTTCAGACACATCTGCAAATGTATATGGCTGCTGCGGTCTGCCAAGCGGTCCCGGATAGTCACTGTTAAACAGATAAACCTGTGTTCCCGGCAGACAGTTCTCATAGATCCACTTGACATCTGCCACACATAACCGGATACAGCCAAGGGATGCACCCTCACCAAGCTTGTTATATTCCCATGTTTCCAGCTTATCATGTTTATTTTCTGTATATGGCACAGAATGGAAATAAATTCCTCCATGAATCTGATATGCATATTGTCCATATACATTTCCCTGCAGAAACGCCCATTCCAGACGCTTCTCTGTCGTCGTAAACAATCCGACCGGTGTTGTATCATCCAGTGAGATCGAGCACCGCATTGCCCTTACCGGCACTGTATAATATCCCTCATCATCCAGACTGTATACCGTTACGATATTCAGTGTCCGGTTGATCCTGATCGCATAAGGCATCCCGTTATCATCCAGCCGCAGGCCGTTATATTCCTGTTTCTGCGGAAGTTCTGCAACTTCAAGGATCTCTGCCTCTCTTGTCAGATGAAGTACCTCCTGCAAGGTCTCTGTTCCCTGCCCGGTTCCATCCTCCGGTGTTGCCTCCTTATATATGGATATCTTTCTTCTGCTTGTTTCTCCTGCTCTTGTAACAGCCATCACTCCGATACCCACCAGTACCAGAATGTAGACTACAAAAAATAAAAAGCCTTTTTTCTTCATATGTGACCAGACCTTCCAGTTATTTTATTCTAGCATATAACTATTTTATCAAATCTAAATTTATCTTACATATCCGGTTACCCGGTTTTGCTGCGCATTTATTTTCCTGCATCAGAAATCATTTTCTTCCGCAAACCGTCATTTTCACTAAATTACCTCAATCATTTTCTCCATACCTTTTTGCCGTATAAGCTATTTACACTTTTACAAAAATGTATATAATTCTATAAAGCAGAAAGGAGGATGCAGCAATTTTAAATGCTGCCGTTTATATATATGAAAGATTTAACCGAAGGAAAACCAATAAAAGTAATCTGGCTCTACGCTCTTCCAATGATCCTGGGTCAGATCGCACAGCAGCTTTATAACTTCTGCGACTCCGCTATCGTCGGAAACTGTATCAATCCGGAAGCACTTGCTGCAGTTGGAGCGACCAGTGTTATTTCCAACACCCTGATCGGCTTCTTAAACAGTGCCACTCTGGGTCTGTCCATACCGATTGCTCGATATTTTGGTGCGCAGGATAAGAAAAATATGAGAAAATGCATCGGTGTTTCTGCCATTCTCACACTTGTCTCCGCCATTGTACTTACCATCGTAGGATTACTGTTTATCTATGACCTTTTGGTGCTTCTTGATACACCTGAGGAAATTATACATATGGCTGACAACTACGTCAAATATATTTTAGCCGGACTGATCTTCTCCGCTGTTTATAATTTTGGTGCAAATCTGCTGCGTGCTGTCGGTGACAGCAAAACACCGCTTATCTTCCTGAGCATATCCGTTGTATTAAATATCGGTCTGGATCTGCTGTTCATTCAGGTCTTCCAGTCAGGCGTTGCTGGTGCTGCCATCGCAACTGTCATCTCGCAGGCAGTCGCAGGAATTGCATGTTTTATCTATATATTTACAAAGTGTCGTTTTCTGATTCCGGAAAAAGACGAATTCCGTGTTGCCCGTGCAGATTTTAATGATCTGGTACAGTCGGCTCTGGCTATGGGCTTCATGAGCTGCATCGTTAATTTCGGTACTGTCACCTTACAGAGTTCGATCAATAAATTAGGAACAAATATCATTACCGCACATACGGCTGCCAGAAAGATCTTCGACATTCTGGATGTCGTTCTCTATATCATTGGAAATGCAGTTACAACATTTGTCAGCCAGAATCTGGGTGCAAAGCGGATCGACCGTGTAAAAACAGGTGTCCGTGCCGGCATCATTATCAATACGATTGCAACCACGATCATCATTCTGATCGGATTCCCTGCTTCCCCGCTTCTGATCCGGCTGATCGCAGGAACAAATGACCCGGCAGTCATCGATCCGGCAGTTATGTATATAAGGATCAGCGTCTGCTGCTTCTATGTCCTTGGGCCTTTATTTGTTCTCCGCTGTGCAATGCAGGGTATGGGAAGAAAGATCGTACCGGTTCTTTCCAGTACCATGGAAATGGTAGGAAAAATCCTTGCTGTTCTGTTCCTTGCTCCTGCACTTGGCTATCTCGGTGTTGCGATCACAGAACCGATCATCTGGGCAGCCTGCACGCTCATGCTTACGATCATGTACCTGTCCAATCCTCCGGAGAAAATGTTTGCTTCTATTTCAAGATCTTCTTCAGCATATGAACACGATTAAATGGGAATGAGAAATAATATCCGTCTGCAAAATCATCTGTCACCGCCATGAATTCTCTGGCGATCTGGACACCACAGGCTTCTCCTTCTTCCCGGCTCATATCTTCCCGGTATCGTTCTATGATCGTATCCGGTATCTCAATACCGGTCATTTCGTTTTTCATAAATACCGCATTTTTGCGGCTGACAAGGGGCATCAATCCAACCAGGATCGTTGCCCCGGTTTCTTTTTTCATCTGCCTTATAACATCTGCCTGCTCGGCTGAAAAGATCGGCTGTGTCATAAAGAAGGTCGCTCCCGCTGCCATTTTTCTTCTGATCCGTTCTGTTTCTGCCTTGGTATTCATCCGGTTGTGATTGATCGCCCCGCCATAGGTAACCGGATGGTCGGTAAATGTATCACTGTTCATCTCCTGAACAATCTTCATCATTCCAACCGAATCAAAGTTAAATACACTCTTTGTTGTCTGACGGAACAGTACCGGAACCGGATCCCCTGTCAGCAAAAGGAAGTTCGTGATGTGGTTCAGACTTGAACCAAGGATCGTAGAACGGATCGCAATCGCATTCTTATCCCGACAGCAGATATGCGGCATTACACATAATCCGGTCTCCAGCCTGATCTTCTCTGCCATCAATACGGAATCCGCTCTGGTTCTTCCGGATGGGGAATCCGGGAAAGTTACAACATCGACCTCTGCATTTTTTAATATATGCGCCGCATCTAATAGCTTTTCATCATTTGCATTCAATGGTGGCACCAGTTCAACTGCGATCAGTTTGTGGGCAGGCTCTTTCACCCGGCGTTCCATAAATCCATATGCCGGATGCTCAGAGACAATAATCTTCTCTGCCTCTGTTTCTGTTTTCCTAACCGGATGATCGGCTGATATGCCTGCTGCGATCCTTCGGATATACTCCGGTGTTGTACCGCAGCAGCCGCCAAAGATACCGACATCAAGAGCTGCGATCTCTTCCATCTTCTCAGTAAAATATTCTGCATTATCTGTGAATGTCAGACGATTGTTCAGATACTTCGGGTATCCGGAATTTGGAAACACCGACAGAAATGTCGTATCGTCCGGTGCGATCTTCCGGATCAGCTTCTCCATATGTCCGGGACCGACACCACAGTTTAAACCGGTACCATCAATATACGGGCAGGCATTTGCCTCTGCGATCAGACGTTTTGCAGACAGCCCTGTATTGCTGTAACCAAACTGATTCACGCTGAAATGTACCAGGATCGTACAGTCATGGTTTTCTTTCAGATATGTAACCACCGGAAGGATCGTTTCGAGCTCCGGGAAGGTCTCAAATAACAGGATATCGATTCCCTGACTGAGCAATGTTTCTCCAATCGCAATATATTCCTGTGTCAGCCAGTCAGAATGCAGCATACCTTCGACAGGGATCGGTCCGATATCACCTGCAAGATAAATTTCCCGATCCACTTTGCCTGCTGCCATTTTTGCACACATAACCGCTGCACGGATATTCTCTTTCACTTTTTCCATATCAGCAGAAAGACTCTTTGTATTTGATGCAAATGTATTCGTCCGGACAAACTGTGCACCGGCCTCTATATATTCTGTATGGATCCCGATAACACGCTCCGGCGCTTTTATATTAGCAAGCTCCGGAAGATTGGAAAGTCCTGCACCATTTTCTGCCCTGCTCCCATCCCCATATAACGATATATAATAAGTACCAAACGCTCCATCTGCAATGATACGTTTTGTCTGTATGTATTCCTTTAATTTCATAAAAATCTGCTTATCTCCTTGTTCGTTTCAAAATCCGACTTGCACAACATTATAAATCAAAAAATGATCTGCATGCAAGTCTGCCATTTCTGACTATCCTGCATACAGATCATTTCATTTAATCAGAACATTATGATACCTTTATCATCTGCTCTTTTTCTGCAACGTACTTCATCATCCGAAGCACATAGGATGGCATCTTTCTTTTTCCTGCCTCCCAATCCTGCACGGTACGATATGGAATCCCATAATAGTCACAGAACTTTTTACGGTTCATTCCCATACTGTCTCGAAGTTTCCGGACTTCATTTCCATATACTTCTCTCTCATCCATTCTTGTTTCCTCCTTAACCCATTTGTATTCGTCCCCAAAACCAATACAGCATCAGTTTACAAAAATACCGGTCAATTTGCAATAGTCCCTGCAAAAATGTCCCGTTTTCTGTCTTATTTTACCGTTTTTTAGTCGTTTCAGGAATATATTGAACCCAGACTCCCTTATCAGAGTCAGATCAACTGTCTGTTTTTTGCTTCCAGTACTGCACCAGCTTTATCTTTTACACCTAACTTTTTATACGCCTGTGCCATATGATATTTTACATTTGCTTCCGTCATATCGAGCTGCTCTGCAACCTGTATTCTGGAATATCCTTCTGCCAGAAGTTTAATGATACGGATACCGGTTTCATTTAACCGGACCTCAGCCTTTCCTGCTTTGAGATACCCCGGATACGACTTTGCAACATTCTCCGTTTCCTTCATTACCTGTCTGTAATACTGGCGGTGTGTTTTCACCAGTTCTGCATCCTCCTCTGCCTTACCCTCGTCATCCGGAAATGCCTGTAGCAATGGATATATAGCCGCTCCTTCTCTGGATATTGCCCTTACAAAATGGTACTCTTCCGCTTCTGCAAGACCTTTCTGAAGAACCACTTTCCAGTCATCATTTCCCATCCGGTACAAAGTAACCGCCATCAACAGATTACATTCTATCCGGATATAAGTACGCTTCATGACATCTGCATAATATTGCAGCTTTACTAGCAGATTATATGCCTGATCATATTTTCCACGCTGGATATATACCCGCACCTTCGTTATATATAAGAAACGCTCATAGATCGAAAATTCCACATTTTCATCTGCCGTCTGTTCCATCCATCGGTTCACTTCTGACCACTCGCCCTTGTACAATGCACACCGGATCAGAAATGCCTGTATATTCGGAAGTAGCTTTTCTGCACCTTCCTTTTCTGCTTTTTCATAAAAGCTGCACAGAATCTCTTCCGCCTCCTGAACTTTTCCATTTATGATATGCAGCCATGCCAGGATTCCATCTGCCACAAAGCACTGCTCGATCTTGCCGCCTGCTTCTGCCTGCATCCGTCCTTTATTTGCAAGGACAGCAACCTCGTAATTGTCTTCGCCTTTTTCAAAAAAGCTCTCTGCCAATGCCAGATTGACCAACCCTTTGCCGTATTTGCCAAGGACAAATTCCACAAGCTTACCTATCTTGCCTGCCAGTTCGCGGTCTTTTTTACTCCATTCACAGAAATCCTTGCCGCCGTTCATCATCGATGGCTGGTTGGATGTAACTGATAATTCTCCAAGCGTTGCCTGCCGGTCAAATACCAGCCGGTATGCCTGCTTCATAATATTGACCATATCCACAGAACCTCTGTGCGGCAATCCGATCTCCAGATACAACAGATTATTTTTTGCGATTCTCCGGCTACTGCCTGATGACTGTCTGCATATGCCCGCAGTTCCTGATACCACCGTTCACTTTCTTCCGGATTCAGCAATAGCGATTGCAGCATACTCATGCCACACATAAGCTCCGGACTTTTTTTCACGCTCTCTTCCGGCAGTGCGAGATAATATTGCTTCAATTCATAAAAATATGCGCTGTTTGGTGATTTTCTTGCATTGTCGATCAGGATAGAAAGCATCCGTTCTGTTGAACCTGCTTTCTCATACATTGTAAGTGCCTGCATTGGATCACCAGCTAACTGATAGAACAGTCCGGCATTTTCATATACATTTTTTATCTGTTCCTTTGTGTACTTTCTGTGCATCCTGCGCTGCATGGATAACCGCATATGATCTCGAAGCTTATAGATTTTTTCTCCGTTTGCTCCCATCTGTTCATCTAAGAAATTACCCATCCATCTTGCATGTTCGATCAGATTTTCTGCATCATTTGTTCCTGTGATCATCTCTGCCAGACGAACCGTAAATGTATCCACGATCGATATCTTCATCAAGAATTCCTGCATACGGATATCCCACTTGTCGTATACATGAAATTCCAGATAATTCCACATCTGCTCTGTTACTTTTCTGGAATATTCATCATACTCTGAATCAGTCAGTCCATTTGTATATCCCAGTTCATAATACATGGACATTGCCACGCACAATGCAAATGCCATACCTCCGGTTTCGCGTGACAGACGCTGCTTCTGGGCTTCTGTTAAAACCATCTGTGTCTGTTCCACATATTTTAATATAGCCTGCATGTCCATAATAAGCATGGTTTCATCTATGATATAGAAGCCTTCCCGAAACCGGATCGTGGTAAGCCACGGCGGAACCGGGCATCGTCCTGACAAGATCACCCAGACATCTTCCCTCACGATCAACCGGAAAATAGCATCCTGGATTGCATCATCTTCTTCCCAGATCAACTCATGCAGATCATCGATCACTATGATCTTCCGCACCGCTCCTTCCGGAATCTGAAGTTCCTCCGGTGTTATCGTTCCTGCATGAAGCATTTTGTATTTTCTCTTTCCCAGATAGCGAGTGATCAGGGTGCTTTTTCCTGTTCCACTGACTCCATATATGTACGCGGTTACATTCTCATCATCTGCTGTCTTTAATAACCGCCACGCTTTTTTCGGTTTGATATAACAGTCTTTTTCTATTGATCTTGTTCCGTTCATAACCGCTGTCCTTTCGTTTGTTCCTTCTTCTCCGTGAATAACTGCGATTTCTCCGTTCTTCGAACTCCCGAAATCGCCACAGGCATTCGCATTCCGGACTTTCGTCCTTCTTGCTCATGTCTGTTTGCCCGGCAAATAATTACACAGCTTCGCCTGCTAGCAGGCATGCTGTGTAATTGCTTGCCGGGGTTATTCACTCATTATATCACTTGTTTTGGTACACTGTACACTGGACAAACGGCTAGTGTCGCACGCTTTTTTATAATTTTTAATTCTTTCTAACAAAACACTTGCTTTTTTCAGGAGAAATATTTATACTAATACAGGTGTTGGGAACCATACATTTGAGTATGGATTTTCTTTCGGCGCGTGGCTCAGCTTGGTAGAGCGCTTCGTTCGGGACGAAGAGGTCGCAGGTTCAAATCCTGTCGCGCCGATTTTTTATGCTCTTTTTTACGCACAGTTATAAAACAATCCGTTTTTCCGAATCTTAAAAATGGAAGAACACATTACCCATTATTACGCAAGACGTTTGCACTCTATTCTAACGCAACGGTGCTAAGTTCCCCGCCTTTGGCGGCTCACTAAGAACCGGCGTTAGAAAAGGCTTGCTGCATAATAGTAATGTATCCTTCCATTTTTGTATTTCAACACAAGAAACGGATTGTTTTATAACCGTGCATACAGGTAAGCGAATTTTTATCTTGTCATCGACAGTATTTTTCTCTGTTTTAAAGTTCGTTTAAGGATTCCCTTTTAGAATACAAGTAAATTATATTTGAAAGGGGTTTTTATTATGAAGAAAAGAAATTTATCATTTATCTGTGCTGCGGCTCTGGTGCTTACCATGACAGCCTGTAGCAATACAACCACCACATCTACTACAAGCACATCTACAAGTGTAGAAAGTGAAACAACAGAAGCTGTTGCATCCACGGATGATAGTTCAACAGCATCTGACGCTTCCCAGGTACAGGCTGATGCTTCTTCCGGTCAGTCTGGAGACCAGAACGCTCCATCCGATTCGAATAGTACTCCGCCGGAAAAACCGGACGGCGACAATGCCGTTGTTACGATCGATTCCGGAAGCATCTGGAATCTGACCGGTAACTGCACGATCAACAGCCTTACCAACAACGACACGATCAATTTCAACGGCTATACCATCACTCTTGCAGATGGCACGGTGTTGAAGTAAATTTCTGAAACTATATGCAGTACGCAAAGTATTTTTTGCTCAAATTATATACAGTGCGCAAAGTAACCCGCTTCATAATTTAACCAGCTTGGAAGCACAATATTTCTTCTAACAGTTCTTGTATCAATTTTTCGTCTATATTCTGCCGAATCAACATCCACAAAAGAAACAATGGTCTCACCTTCTTCGGCAAATGTTCCACTACTAATATCTAACTCTGTTATTCTGGATGGATCAGGAATATCCTCTTTATCATCCTCCATGGATATACATTTCAATTCAATAGCATCACGAGCCATATCAATGGCTTCGTTCATATCCCTTCCCTCTGTCAAAATATCGAAATCTGGGACTTCAACTAATATATTTTTTTCTGTCTTTGTAAAATAAACTGGATATACATTTCTCATCCTTATTGCCTCCAATCCATTTATATTTATTATAGATTACAATATTACTTACATTCTTATAACAATCCATTTCTTCTCAATATTGCTTTTGCAAGTCGTTCATCTATTTCTCTATGTCTGGGGATTGTTTCTTTCTTACTCCCTTTAACATAAATATCATGACTTCCCCATGGCGCTCAAAAACAAACCCTCCTGCCTCAAGTTGTCTAATTAAATCCGATCTTTTCACCCAGTATTATCCCTCCTTATAATATTATTCATACACAACAATTGTGTAATGTTAATATATTTTCGTTCGTTCAATTCTTCCATCCTCTATCCTGTACCGGATCGGACACCGCTTACCTGCATTGTCAATATAAATCATGTCACCTCCTTATCCGGCTCCACGATCTATCTTGCAAATAAACAGACCCAGATGGTCGGAAGAAATTATCTGGATGACGTACGAAAAGCATTGCTGCGAATCGCACAATAAAACAGCACCCTATAAGCATGATGATATGATACCTTTCAAGCAGTCAATGAAAATAACCAATGTCTGCTCAAAAACGTATCACTGCCCACAGAGTGCCTGAAATAATACATCTTCTACTGCTTCTTCACATTCTCCACAAATCTCAGGATCTTCTCCCGGTCTTTGCCGATTCCGGTGTCGTTCTCCACACCGGAACTGGTGTCTGCACCATCCACATGAGTTGCGGCAAATGCCTCTGCCACATTGTCAGGATTTAAACCACCGGCAAGAAGGGCAAACTTCTCATCGTGCGGAATATCGGAGAGCACAGACCAATTAAAGGTCTTCCCGCTGCCCGGTGTCTGTGCATCAAAGATATATCCTTTTACTATGTCCGCCTGATGATATCTCTCATAAGAAGACAGATCATGTACATTAAATGCTTTGATAACAGGAATACGGATCTCCTGCAGCAATTCTTCGCTGACATCCCCATGAATCTGGATCATCTGGATTCCGGCCGCTTCGATCTCCCGTATCTGATCGAGCGTCGGTTCTACCGTTACCGCTACGGATGTAATCTCAGGATTCAGTATCTTTATAAGGGAAGATGCTTTTTCTACTGTGATATTCCGCTTGCTTTTCGGAAAGAACATCACCATTCCCATAAAGTCCGCACCGGCTTCATTTACATATTCAACTTCCTGTTCTTCTGTGATTCCACAGATTTTTACCAGACTCATAGCTTCTCCATTCTATCATTTATATGTACGACCTCTTTATCATAGTGGTAGAACAATACTTCTATATAAGAATCGATTATTTACACAGTTCATCTGCCAGTGCATCGATCTGTGCAAGGCTTGCGTCATTTAATGCCGCCTTGATCTGAACTGTTGTATCAGTAAATGTCAGATTCTTGCTGTTTTCAAACATACCCTTCATAACCTTTGCAGCCATTGGAGCCCATGCACCATTCTCGATCAGACCGATCGTGCGGTTCTGGAAATTACGCTCTGTCAGGTGATTGATGAACTCTCTCATAAATGGGAAAATGTCACCGTTATAGGTCGTTGTTGCAAGCACCAGTTTGCCATAACGGAACGCATCCTCTACTGCCTCTGCCATATCACAACGGGCAAGATCATTGACTGCTACCTTTGGGCATCCCTTTTCGGTCAGCTTCTTTGCAAGAAGCTCTGCTGCTTCTTTTGTATGTCCATAAACAGATGTGTAAGCGATCACTACGCCATCCGTTTCCACTCCATACGATGACCATGTATCATATAAACCGATGTAGTATCCGAGATTCTCTGTCAGAACCGGTCCATGAAGCGGACAGATGATCTGGATATCCAGTCCTGCTGCCTTCTTCAACAATGCCTGAACCTGTGCACCGAACTTTCCTACGATTCCGATGTAGTAACGGCGAGCCTCACATGCCCAGTCCTCCTCTACATCCAAGGCTCCGAATTTGCCGAAGCCGTCCGCGGAGAATAATACCTTATCTGTGCTGTCATAGGTCACCATAACCTCCGGCCAGTGTACCATCGGAGCCATGACAAATGTCAGCTCATGCTTTCCAAGTGATAAGGTATCTCCCTCTTTCACCATCATTCTTCTATCAGCATAATCTTTTCCAAAGAAGTTCTTCATCATGTTAAATGCTGCCGCTGTTGCAACAACTGTTGCTGTCGGATATTTCTCCATGAAATTTGCAAGATTCGCCGAATGATCCGGCTCCATATGCTGAACTACGATGTAATCCGGTGTCCGGCCTGCAAGCTCCGTTTCCAGCTTTGCAAACCATTCATCTGTAAAATTCTGATCCACCGTATCCATAACGGCAATCTCCTCATCCATGATCACATAAGAATTATATGCCATGCCATTTGGCACAATATACTGTCCCTCAAACAGATCGATCTCATGGTCATTCACACCGATGTACTTAATATCATTTGTAACTGTCATTCTTTTCTTCCTCCTGTCATTTCATTTATATATTTTCTGCCTGCAATCACTCTATACACCTGCAGTTTTCTTATAACATATGGTATCAACACAGAACCCGATACAATATGTTCTTTGCATTTTTATCTTATCCGCTTTAATCCACAGACTTCAAGGACTCCGCCATATTGATCCGCTCCAGTCTCACCGACATGAACAGGTTGACACAGCCATTAAAAGCAAACGTCAGGATAATGCTGTACACATAACTAAGCGGTGAAATGTAAGTGTCAAATGAAACCATATCCACACGAATCTGATCCATAACAAAGCTATGCAGAAATACTCCGAGCACCAGACCGACCGCTATTCCGATTGCCGTCAGCACCCAGTTTTCACGGAACACATAAGATGAGGTTTCATTTCTGAAAAATCCAAGCACCTTTACGGTTGCAATCTCCCGGATTCGTTCTGTAATATTGATATTTGTCAGGTTATACAGCACGATAAATGCCAGTGCTGCCGCCGACAGGATAACGACCAGAACGATATAGTCCAGACTCTTCATCATATTGCTGATACGTTCGCGCATATCTCCATTCACGACTACTGCAGAAACTACATTTTCTTTCATAAGATCGGCAGCCACTTCATGTGCATCCATATCAGGCTTCAGATTGAAATAGACGGAATGATATACCGGAGCTTCTCCCATCTGATCCATGTATGTTTCCGGCGACAGATATACATAATTATATACATAATTTTCAAAGATGCCGGAAATCTTTGCCTTGATCTCTTTCATATCACTGTTCCGGATCGTAATGGTATCTCCAACGGACAGATCATACCGGGTTGCCAGAGCACTGTTGATAATCGCCTCATCCTTGCCCGGATAAGCGACCTTCTCATTCTTACTGTTGTGAAAATCCATGTATTTGTCCGAATGCTCCGGTTCCTTCATAATAACCAGATTAATGCTCTTAATGCCATCGGACTCTATCAGATCCCAGCTTGTCTCACCAACAAAATCATAGTCCTGCATATATTTGTCTAATTTATCATACAGATCACCGGCTGCCGCTGATTCCGAACCCGTCTGCGTTGCTTCCTGCTGATCCTTCTGATTTTCCTCAGAAGCTGCATTCGTTTTCTTTACATCATCAACACTCTCTGCAAGGGTCATCGTTCCGTCTAAGATCTGGATCTCATCATACTGACGATCTGCAAAGCCGGCGATCGAATCATTGATACCAAATCCGGTCAGAAGCAGGGCTGTGCATCCGCTGATTCCTATTACCATCATAAAGAAACGCTTCTTATACCGGAAGATATTTCGAACCGATACCTTATGCAGGAATTTTAACCGTTTCCATACAAATGATATTTTCTCAAGAAATACACGTTTGCCCGCCTTCGGTGCCTTCGGCCGCATCAGACCTGCCGCAGTCTCCGACAGTTCATACCGGCAGGTAAACCATGTTGTTCCTACCGAACATGCCAGAGATACCAGCATAGCAATTCCTGCCAGCTTCCAGTCTACAATATATTTTAAGCTAATATTCAGATACATCATATGATATGCTTTCCAGATTACCCGTGGGAATGCATACGTCCCTGCAAAAAAGCCTCCTATACATCCGATAACTGCTGCCAGCCCTGAATAGATCATATATTTGCTCATGATCGTATGCTCACTGTATCCAAGTGCCTTTAGCATTCCGATCATTGTTCGCTGTTCCTCGACCATACGATTCATCGTCGTCATACAGACAAGCACAGCAACCAATACAAAGAACACCGGAAATACCTTTGCTACACCATCCACGATATCGGAATCACTCTCAAAACAGACATAACCGACATTCGTCTCCCTGCCAAGAATATAATAACTGACATCCGGTGCGTCATCTATGGTTACGCCGGCAACCATATCTTCGGTAAGCCCGGTCTGCATCAAAAGCGCCTGATATCGTTTCGTAACACGGTCATGACAGATAGCATCCCAGGCATCCTTTTTCTCGTCCATATAGGTATCGTACGCATCATCGTATAACGCATAGTCCTGATCAAACCTGACATAGACGTCAGTGTAGCATTCACAGTCAAATGCTTCCGGCTTCATATATACAAATCCACTTAATTTACCGGTCCCGAGAGTAGTCGTTCCACGTTCAAAATTAATATAAAGGGAGGACTGTACGGTTCCGGTAACCGTAAATTCCCTATAGCGGAGCTTTGTCTCAGTGGCATCACCATTCGTATCTGCCACGGTAATGACATCACCGATTCTCACATCTGTCAGCTTGTCATCCACTACGCATTCATCATCCGCTTCCGGCAGTCTGCCATCCACCAGACGGATGTCATTCACATGCTCCGGCAATGACAAGGTTTTGAGTGCACGTTCATTATCACCCATACCATCATAAAGCACATCAAATGAATAGCTGCCCTCTGCATACCGGACATCATCCTCACCCGCAAATGCTTCCACATCCTCATCTGTATAGCCAAGCGTAGACACCAGATGCAGATCATAGAATTCCGAATCACTGAGGAAATCCGTAATCGTCTTCACCATAGCCGGCTTGGTCATCTTCAGGCCTGAAAAGAAACCAACACCTAACGCTATGATCGCTAGAATCGCTGCAAACCGTCCAAAACTGTTTTTAATTTCTCGAAATGTCGTACGACGCATCATTGATTTCATAAGACATACCTACCATTCCAGATCTTCTACATTTTTAATGTTATCATTCAGAACAACCTTCTCTACTGTTCCGCTCTTAACTGTGATCACACGATCTGCCATTGCTGTAAGTGCCTGATTATGTGTGATAACGATAACCGTAGTTCCGGTGTTCCTACAGGTATCCTGAAGCAATTTGAGTACGGATTTTCCTGTATTATAGTCCAGTGCACCGGTCGGTTCATCACATAAAAGCAGCTTCGGATTCTTTGCAAGTGCTCTGGCGATCGCTACCCGCTGCTGCTCTCCACCGGATAACTGTGCAGGGAAATTTGCCATACGATCCTCAAGCCCTACCTGCTTTAATACCGTTGCCGCATCTAACGGGTCCTTACAGATCTGTGCCGCAAGCTCTACATTTTCCAGTGCCGTCAGATTCTGCACCAGATTATAGAACTGAAATACAAATCCTACATCATATCTCCTGTATGCCGTAAGCTGCCGCTTGTTCAGCCCGGAGATTTCTTTTCCGTCCAGATATACACTGCCGCCGGACAGCGTGTCCATTCCGCCCAGGATATTCAGAATCGTTGTCTTTCCCGCTCCTGACGCTCCAACGATGACACAGAATTCTCCTTTCTCGATCTCGAAGTTCACATCCCGCAGAGCATGGATCTCAACCTCGCCGGTCTTATATGTTTTCTTAACATCCTTAAACTCAACATATGCACTCATGCCGCCTCGCTCCTTTCTGTTATTCACTTCTAAGTGCTATTACAGGGTCTTTCTTCGCTGCCATCTTAGATGGGATAAGGCCGCCGATCAGAGTAAGCACAACACTAATGATCACAAGGATCACCGCACCCTTTACCGGAAGTGAAGATACATTTGGCACATTTACAAATTTCTCTATCACCTTGCTGATCGGGATATTTAACAGCACCGTAACCAGAATACCGATCGCACCGGATACCAGTCCGATAATAAATGTCTCTGCGTTAAACACACGGGAAATATCCTTTTTCGACGCTCCGATACTTCGAAGAATACCGATCTCCTTCGTTCTCTCCAGCACAGAGATATAGGTGATGATTCCGATCATGATCGATGATACGATCAACGAGATAGCTACAAATGCGATCAATACATAAGTGATCGCATCGATGATCTTCGTAACGGAAGATAGCATCAGCCCGATATAATCGGTATAAGTGATCTCGCTGTCTGAATGTGAAGCATTATACTCATCGATCAGGTCTGTCAGCTTGTCCTTATCTGCAAATTCCGAACAGTACAGACTGATCACAGATGGCTTCGCCAGATCTGCAAATCCAAGCTTCTCGATATTATCATCATAGGTTGCCGAAGACTGTGCAAAATACCCCTGCTCCTTTAACATTTCAAATAACTGCTCATCAGACATCTGTGAAATATACGCCTGCTGTTCCTCTGACAGGTTCATGGATGCAACGATCTGCTGCATGTCCACCTGACTCATGTCGATATCTTCTCCGTTTGAAAACGGAAGTCCTGTAAATACATCGGTATCCGGATTGTCAAGCTGCTGTTTTACGATCTCCGATTTTTCATTTTCGGATACAACATACTCTGCAAGTTCAGCGGTATAACCGATCATTCCCGCATCGATCGATGCTGCATAAGAGGATTCGCTCTGACGGATGATACCACAGACCTGAATATCCAGACCTTTGCTGATCACATCTGCCATATAATCTTCATCGGAACTCTTGTCTGCCCATGTTCCGTCTGCATTTTTTTGGTAAATGTCACTCGGCAGAATGAGCTTGAATTTGAGATTTAAAAGATCATCATAGGAGAAGCTCATTTCCTCCGGTGCATCGTAATCTTTACCTGCCATGATCTTCGGAACCATCTCTCCAAGATCAGAAGCATTTCTGACACCTAATGTATATAAGGTAAAATCACTGATTTCGTTATTCTTATCAACGACCAGTACAACTTCATTTTTATTCTGAGGCCAGTGTCCTGCGAGCACATCGTACTGCTGTTCCAACAGCTCCCGATTACTCATTAACTGCTTCCACATATCCATGGAATTATTTCCGTAACTGAACGCCGACATGAAGCCTGACAGGGATTTCTGGGATTCTTCCATATCGCCAAATCCCATCTCTCGCATCATGATACTTGGATTTACCTGCTGTGTACCGCCTGCTGCATTTTCGTTAAATACATACATCGGAGTATCATAGGTATACTTGATATCACTCACGATATCCTTGAATCCATTTGTATCATCTTCAATATATTTCTTAAATGTTTCCAGATCGTTTTCCTTTACCTCTGAGAGCATGGACACCATCATATCGCCCATGACATCACCGGAGTATACACGATCCGGGTCATGATCACTCAGATTTTCTTCCTTTGTATTACCCGCCATTTCCGAGATCAGGTCAGAATAATCCATTGCCTTTTTCTGGATCTCAATCGGATAGGATGACAGGGTTTCCTCCTGCACATCATTGATATAGCCCTGGAATCCACTGGATAATGACAGGATCAGCGCGATACCGATGATACCGATACTTCCGGCAAATGCCGTTAAAAGGGTTCGTCCTTTCTTCGTCAGCAGGTTATTAAAGCTGAGGGAAAATGCCGTAAATACAGACATAGATGTCTTTCTCGGTGCATATGCTTCTTCTGATTCTTTCGCTTCGTCTTCATCTGAAAATGGTGCGGAATCATCTATGATCTTACCATCTAACAGCTTCACGATTCTTGTAGAATATTTGTCTGCAAGCTCCGGATTGTGTGTTACCATGATGACCAGCTTTTCTTCTGCGATCTCCTTTAACAGCTCCATAATCTGGACACTGGTTTCGGAGTCCAGGGCTCCGGTCGGCTCATCTGCAAGCAGGATATCGGGATCATTGATCAATGCTCTGGCGATCGCTACCCGCTGCATCTGTCCACCGGACATCTGATTCGGCTTCTTATAGATCTGATCGCCCAGACCAACCTTTTCCAACACCTCTTTTGCACGTTTTCTACGCTCGGATTTGGATACACCGGATAAGGTCAGCGCCAGCTCGACATTTGCAAGAACCGTCTGATGCGGAATCAGATTGTAACTCTGGAATACAAAACCGATCGAATTATTCCGGTATGAATCCCAGTCTCTTGCCTTGAATTCTTTTGTTGATCTGCCATTGATAACCAAATCACCACTCGTATACTGATCAAGTCCGCCTATAATATTAAGAAGCGTTGTCTTACCACAACCGGACTGACCAAGTACCGATACGAATTCATTCTTTCTGAAATTAATGGAAATGCCTTTTAACGCCTTTACCACTTCATCTCCAGTCTGATAGTCCTTCACAATCTTCTTTAACTGAAGCATATATTGTTTCCTCCATGAATTATATTATAAAAATTTTACCATCCCGGTTTTAGCATTTCAAGGAAATGGCGGATTCTTTTATAAATGTTTTACATAATGATAAAATACTACGCCGCGATATCAGGGTTATTATGGCGCAGTATTTTTTTATTTTTATCAAGTTTTTGTAAATGGCTTTTATTTTGGAAATAAATAATGTATAATGGCGACAGAGTAGGGTTATCTAACCGGATTTTTACATTATAAATGTGGACAATTCGGGCAGATGAAAGCCCAAAATAATTTTTTTAATGGAGGAATTTATAATGTTAGTTTCAGCAAAAGAAATGTTGGAAAAGGCTAAGGCTGGAAAATATGCCGTTGGCCAGTTTAACATCAATAACCTTGAATGGACAAAGGCTGTTCTTCTTACAGCTCAGGAACTTCAGTCTCCTGTAATCCTTGGTGTTTCAGAAGGCGCTGGAAAGTATATGACTGGATTTGAAACAGTTGCAGCTATGGTTAAGGCTATGCACGATTCTTTAGGAATTACAGTTCCTGTAGCTCTTCACCTTGATCACGGAACATATGAAGGATGCTACAAGTGTGTTAAGGCCGGATTCACATCTATCATGTTCGATGGTTCACACTATCCATTCGAAGAGAACCTTGCTAAGTCAACAGAGCTTGTTAATGTTGCTCATCAGCTTGGTCTTTCTATCGAGTGTGAAGTTGGTTCAATCGGTGGTGAAGAAGACGGTGTTATTGGTATGGGCGAGTGCGCAGATCCAGAAGAGTGTAAGATCATCGCTGATCTTGGCGTAGATATGCTTGCTGCCGGTATCGGTAACATCCATGGTAAGTACCCAGCAAACTGGAAGGGTCTTTCATTCGAAACACTTGATGCTATCCAGCAGAAGACAGGTACTATGCCATTAGTTCTTCACGGTGGTACAGGTATCCCTGCTGACATGATCAAGAAAGCTATCTCACTTGGCGTTTCAAAAATCAATGTTAACACAGAGTGCCAGTTATCATTCGCAGATGCTACAAGAAAGTACATCGAGGCTGGTAAGGATCTTGAAGGTAAGGGATTTGATCCTAGAAAGCTTCTTGCTCCTGGTTTCGAAGCTATCAAGGCTACTGTTAAAGAAAAGATGGAACTTTTCGGATCAGTTGGCAAAGCTAACGACTAGTATATAGTACGAATATCGTAACATAATACAAGCCGGATATGGCTTTATGTAGCAGATTGAGGTTCTGTATAACAGTTGCCAGCTGATACATTTCACATATTATTCCGCAAGGCGCTTTCGCTCTATTTCAACGTAGCGGTTCTAACCTCACTACCTGTGGTAGTTTGCTAAGAACCGACGTTGAAAAAGGCTTGCTTCATAATAGTGAATGTATCATCTGACAACTGCCTTACAATCTCGTTCTGCTTCATAAACCATATCCGGCTTGTACTATGTTATGATATTCTGTGCTATGGAGAATTTTCTCTCATGCTACATAAATATTTTCATTCAGGAACGTCCCCGGGCATAGCTGCCAGCCGGCATAATACCTGAAAAATATTGCGAGAATTTCGTGATGAACTGCATATATCAGCAAATGTGGGTGCCTGTTTGAGCCCGACGGGCGAGTTGGCACAGGAACATTTGCGAATAGGATATATGCAGTTCATAGAAACCGCAGTTATTTTTCGGGTATTATGCCGGCTGGCAGCTATGCCCGGGGACGTTCTCCTGTACCTCTTTACCAGATTCCCATAACATGCTGCATAAGCAGGCTGACCAAGGTAATGCCGATCCAACAGCATGCACCTAACAAAATCGGCTTGCCACCGGTTTTGATCAGCTTAATAACATTGCTGTTTAACCCGATCGCCGCCATAGCCATGATAATGAAGAATTTGGACAGCTCCTTTAACGGTGCAAATACATCCGCATTTACGCCCAGACTGATACAGATCGTTGTGATTATAGATGCGATCACAAAATACAGAATGAACATAGGAAATGCTTTTTTCAAGCTGAATCCATTTGTCTTCTGCTCTGTCTTTGCCGCCTGTCTTGCACGAACTGCCGCAAGCACTAATGTGATCGGTATAATTGCCAGTGTTCTGGTCAGTTTTACCGTTACTGCCTTATTGAGAGTCTCACTTCCAAGATTCCACATGCTGTCCCATGTTGATGCCGCCGCTGTTACAGAAGATGTATCATTGATGGCTGTTCCCGCAAATATTCCAAATGCATCACCGGATGCCGTGTCAAATCCTATTACTTTTCCAATGATTGGGAAGAAGATAGCCGCAAGCACGTTAAAGAAAAAGATAACAGAAATAGCCTGTGCGACTTCATCGTCATCTGCATCTATAACCGGTGCTGTTGCTGCGATTGCAGAACCACCACAGATAGAAGATCCAACACCGACAAGAATCGAAGTATTTGCCGGAACCTTCATCACCTTTCGAAGGATCCATGCGATCAATAAGGATGTACCGATCGTACAGATAATGATCGGAAGCGACTGTTTTCCTGTCTGCAGGATTACTCCGAGATTCATGCCAAATCCTAATAATACAACGGCTGTCTGCAAAACAATCTTTGATGTCCATTTGATACCGGCTTCTGCCTTTCCCTTATCCGTCCATACAAGCGCGATCAACATACCGGCTAATATCGCAATGATCGGTCCACCGACAACCGGAAACCGTTTTCCAATTAACCATGAAGGAACTGCTATGATAAAACACACCAGAATTCCTATCCAGTTTTTCTTAATAAAATTCATTTATTCCTACCTCACTGTGTTTTTTGCGGATGCTATTATAACACCTGCATACTAAAAATGCCATAAAATTGATTGACATTTTCTATCAACTTGGTATAATAGGCACGAATCGGACGGTATATATGATATACCTTGCAAGGTGTTCTGAATGTTATTCAGGATTCCCGGATGGACATGAATGTTATGAGCCAGATAAGATTATCTTATCTGGCTCTTTTTTTTGTGAACAGCACAGCATAGGAGGACTTATAATGGATTTATTAAAAGACAATCTGAAAAAATTATACTTTAAATTTCTGATACCATCACTTGGAAGTGCCATGGTTATGTCTATTTATACACTGACAGATGCGATCGTCATTGGAAAAGGTGTCGGCGCAGATGCTCTTGCTGCCCTAAGTATTACAACACCACTTCTCTGCATCCTGATGTCAACCGGAATCCTGTTTGGTGTCGGCGGCTCTGTACAGATGAGTGTTCACAGGGGAAGTGGTAATCATCAGAAATCCAATCGTTATTTTACGATTTCTTTTTTCCTGATTACGGCTGTTACTGCCCTTTTATGGCTGATCTATGCCACCTGCATGCCTAAGCTGCTTCATCTGATGGGAGCAAATGACACCTTATTCCCATACGCCATGTCCTACATGCGTTATATCAACATTTTCCTTCCGGTTGCTGTATTTTCAAATTATGTAGCAATCTTTATCCGTGCCGACAATGATCCAAACCGTGCAATGGCGGGAGTTCTGCTTGGCGGCGTCGTAAATATCGCACTGGATATCATTTTTGTATTTCCTATGCATATGGGAATGGGCGGTGCCGCATTCGCTTCCGTTCTCGGTATGACTATCCAGGTAATTGTCGGTGGCTCACACTTTTTCTCACGCAAAAACGGTCTTCATTTCATCCGACCGATTCACACGATTCCCAGTATCCGTCATATTATTGTCGGTGGTATCCCAAGTTTTTTCAATGAATTTGCAAATGGATTCATCGTACTGCTGTTTAATATCCAGATCCTGAAATATTGCGGTGAAAATGCACTCTCGATCTACAGCGTGATCTCAAACTGTGTAATCCTGTTCAACTCCCTGTTTACCGGAGTCGGTCAGTCGATCCAGCCTGTTATCTCTACTAATTATGGTGCAGGAAATGGGGTCCGAATCAAAGGAATAAAAAAGATGGCATATACCACTATCCTTATAATGGGTGCCATCTTCTCGCTTAGTGGAATCTTATTCCCGACTGCGGTCTGTCGTATTTTTATTAAAATGAATCCAACACTGACTGATATTGCAAATCTGGGTGTACGAACCTACTTTTTTGCATTCCTGCCATTTGGCATTAACCTGCTGACTTCTTACTATTTACAGGCGATACTGCAATCTGCACAATCCCTGTGCATCTCACTGCTCCGAAATATCATCTTAAGCAGTATCTGTATCCTTGTATTTCCATTGTGTCTGGGTGCATCCAGCCTGTGGTTTGTTATGCCGATCGTTGAAGTCGTAGTGTTATTTGTCAGCCTTGGCTGCCTGAAAAGCAAATCTATATAGAACATAAACGCTAAGATATAACTGTAACTCTATCTGCAGTTCTGCTCTTAAACAGTTTCGGCTATATTATGGAAGTCGCTCATTAAAGACTCGTATGCAGCTTCGTCCATGCCATAAGAAAAGCATGCAAGTGCACGGAAACAGACCTCAGGTAATCTCTTAAGTTTTCCGTTATTATACTGTTCTGCCACCTGCTGTAATTCATTGATTATGTCACGCTTACGCTTCCGTTCTTCCAGGCTGCCATTCCAGAAACAGCTCATATCATAATCAGATGTATTCCCGCATGGAGCCGTACAGGTGGAACAACCGGGAGAAAGCCGGTATTTCTCCCGGTGTATTTCCTCTATTGTCTCATCATTGTCTTCCTGTAATAACGCACTTACGATCGTCTGATCTGTTTTCTCTGTCCAGCCGGAATTACCGGCCGCACCTACAAGGCCGATCAATGCGCCAATAATCTTATCATTCCTCATGTTGCTAATTCCTCTATATCAATTCTACACATTCTATAAAACTGATATCTATATAAGAGCTTAATTGTATTCTCTATCTTCACACTTTATAAATACCGCTTCAGATATTGTCCGGTATATGAATTCTCACATTCTGCGATCTCCTCCGGTGTTCCCTGTGCGATCACTGTTCCACCACGGACACCGCCTTCCGGTCCCATATCGATGATATAATCGGCAGTCTTTATAACATCCAGATTATGCTCGATAACAACTACGGTATTTCCGCTGTCACTAAGTCTGCGAAGAATATCCACCAGACGATGAACATCGGCGAAATGAAGTCCGGTCGTCGGTTCATCCAGAATGTAGATCGTCTTTCCGGTTCCACGTCTGGCAAGCTCCGTCGCAAGCTTTACTCTCTGTGCCTCTCCTCCGGATAAAGTGGTAGATGGCTGTCCCAGACGGATATAGCCCAGACCAACATCCTTTAACGTTTCGATCTTTCGCAGATGCTTGGAACATTTGCAAAGAACTCGCAGGCTTCATCCACAGTCATATCCAGAACATCATAAATGCTCTTACCTTTATATTTTACTTCCAGTGTCTCACGATTGTACCGCTTGCCACCGCATACCTCACAAGGAACATAGACATCCGGCAGGAAATGCATCTCGATCTTGATGATACCATCACCACGGCAGGCTTCGCATCGTCCACCCGATACATTGAATGAAAATCTTCCCTTCTTATAGCCTCTTGCCTTGGCATCCTTTGTATTTGCAAACAGATCACGGATCATGTCAAATACACCTGTATAGGTTGCCGGGTTCGATCTCGGGCTTCTTCCGATTGGTGACTGATCGATATTGATCACCTTATCGAGTGCATCGTATCCCACGATGTGATCATGATGTCCCGGTTTGATACGGCTCTTGTTCAGTCTTCTCGCCAGCTTCTTATATAAGATCTCATTTACAAGTGAGCTCTTTCCCGAACCGGATACACCAGTCACGCATACCATAATACCCAGTGGTATATTCACATCAATATGCTTCAGGTTGTTCTCATACGCATTCTGAACGGTCAGCCAGCCCGTTGGCTTTCTTCGCACCTCCGGTACCGGAATCTTTTTTCTTCCGCTTAAATAATCACCGGTAATCGAGTTCTCATTTTTCATGATCTCCTCTGCCGTACCTTCCGCAACGACATAACCACCATTTTCACCGGCTCCCGGACCGATATCTATAATATAATCCGCAGCACGCATCGTATCTTCATCATGCTCTACTACGATCAGAGTATTTCCAAGATCACGCAGATGCTCCAATGCTCCGATCAGCTTATCATTATCTCTCTGATGCAGACCGATACTTGGTTCATCCAGAATATAAGCAACGCCCACGAGCCCGGAACCGATCTGTGTCGCCAGACGGATTCGCTGTG
This sequence comes from Clostridium sp. AM46-21, assembly GCF_003480025.1. Classification (NCBI taxonomy): domain Bacteria; kingdom Bacillati; phylum Bacillota; class Clostridia; order Eubacteriales; family Clostridiaceae; genus Clostridium; species Clostridium sp. AM46-21. Next base: position 105,165 of record NZ_QUIB01000002.1, on the reverse strand, counting down.
CCTCTCCACCAGACAATGTGCCTGTAGAACGATAAAGTGCCAGATAATCAAGGCCTACATCGATCAGAAAATGCAGTCTCGCCCGGATTTCCTTTAAAACTGCCCCGCCGATCAGCATCTGCCGGTCTGTCAACTTAATATTATCCATAAAGTTTGTAAGATCCTCGATCGACATTCTGGTCAGATCATCAATATTCTTATCGGCGATCGTAACAGCCAGTGCTGTCGGTTTCAGACGTTTTCCCTTACATTCTTCACATGGCGTGATCGTCATAAAAGTCTCATACTCTGCCTTAGTCGTCTCACCTCCGGTCTCCCGGTACCTTCGCTGGACGTTCTTGATCAGACCTTCAAATGTAATATCATAAACGCCTTCTCCACGCTGTCCTTTATAATGAACCTTTACCGGACGACTGTTCTTGCCATATAATAACAGATCTTTGATCTCATCACTGTAATCCTGAAACGGTGTGTCCAGTGAGAAATGATATTCCTCTGCTAATGCACGAAGCACTGCATTTGTAAAACTCTTTCCATCATTACAGGACTGCCAGCCCAGCACAACAATTGCCCCTTCATTGATCGACAGCTTGGTATCCGGTATCATCAGATCCGGATCAAATTCCATCTTAAATCCCAGACCGGCACAACATGGACATGCGCCAAATGGATTATTGAATGAAAAGCTTCTGGGCTCAATCTCATCAATGCTGATTCCACAATCCGGGCAGGAAAAGCTGTCAGAGAAATTCAAGATTTCATTTTCTCCATCTGTATTTATAACCTCAATCTTCATCAGACCTTCTGCCATCCGCAGAGTTGTCTCTACAGAATCTGTCAGTCTTCGTTCCATATCAGGACGAACGACCAGACGATCCACAACGATATCAATATTATGCTTCTTATTCTTATCCAGCTTGATCTCCTCGGATAACTCATACATACTGCCATCAATGATCGCACGGACAAAACCGCTCTTTGCCGCCTTCTCCAACAGCTTCACATGTTCCCCTTTTCTGCCTCTTATAACCGGTGCGAGTACCATGAATTTTGTCCGTTCCGGCAATTGCATGATATCGTCTACCATCTGATCCACGCTCTGTTTGCTGATCACTTTTCCACATTTCGGACAGTGTGGGATTCCTGCTCTTGCATATAACAGACGGAAATAATCATAGATCTCTGTTACTGTTCCGACTGTGGATCTCGGATTCTTATTCGTCGATTTCTGATCGATCGATATCGCAGGCGACAGGCCCTCGATCTTCTCGACATCCGGCTTCTCTGCCTGTCCAAGGAACTGTCTTGCATAGGAAGATAAGGACTCCATATAGCGTCGCTGACCTTCGGCATAGATCGTATCAAATGCCAGTGAGGATTTGCCCGAACCGGACAGACCTGTCACAACGACAAATTTATCTCTCGGAATCTTCACATCTATATTCTTCAGGTTATGTTCTTTTGCACCTTTAATCGTAATATACTTAATATCACCCATTTCGGTTGACCTTCTTTCTGCTCATTTTATTTGAATCTTATAAACATGTATGATCATTATATTTATTATTACTTTTATACAATATGAAAGATACATTACATATTATTCCGTAAGACGCTTCCGCTCGTATCCTCGTGCAGCGGTACATAAAGTTGCAAAAAACGCAACTTAAGTACCGGCCTCGGATAAGGCTTACTTCATAATAGTAATGATATCTTTCATATTAGTTTAACAACTAATATTCAAACAAATAATATTATGATCATACATGTTTATACACTTTCAATTAGTACGACAGCATGATCTGTATTGTATTTTCTACTTATCATAGTCCCGAAGTGCTTCTTTATACTTCTTCAGCTCATCACGGACGATCGCTGCCATTTCAAAGTTCAGGTCCGCGGCTGCCATGTTCATCTTCTTTGTCAGCTTATCGATCATTGCTTTCAGCTCTTTCTTCGTCATGGATTCAATATCTTTCTCAGCATCCACAACCGGTTTATCTTCTGTGACTTCATTTGTAATAAGATCACGGATACTCTTCTGGATCGTCTTCGGTATGATCCCATGTTCCTTATTATAAGCATCCTGAATCTTCCGGCGTCGATTTGTCTCCGAGATCGCACGTTTCATGGAGTCTGTCATCATATCTGCATACATGATAACGTGACCTTCTGAGTTTCTCGCAGCACGTCCGATCGTCTGGATCAACGATGTCTCCGAACGCAGGAAGCCCTCTTTATCTGCATCCAGGATAGCCACCAGTGTGATCTCCGGAATATCAAGTCCCTCACGAAGGAGGTTGATACCAACTAATACGTCAAATACACCCATTCTGAGATCACGCACGATCTCTACACGCTCCATTGTATCAATATCGGAATGAAGATATTTGACCTTAATGCCATTCTCACGCAGGAAATCTGTCAGATCCTCTGCCATACGTTTTGTAAGTGTTGTAACCAGAACCTTGTGTCCCTGTTCTGTCTCTTTCAATATCTCTGACATCAGGTCGTCGATCTGTCCTTCTACCGGACGGACATCCACCGGTGGATCCAGCAATCCGGTCGGTCGGATGATCTGCTCGGCCCGGAGCAGCTCATGTTCTGCTTCATATTTGGATGGTGTCGCCGATACAAATAATACCTGATCTAACTTCGATTCAAATTCTTCAAAGTTTAACGGACGGTTGTCCAATGCGGATGGCAGACGAAATCCATAATCCACCAGATTCTGTTTTCTGGAACGATCACCTGCATACATTCCTCCGACCTGCGGAATCGTCATATGCGACTCATCTATGATCAACAGGAAATCATCACCGAAGAAATCCAGTAATGTGCTCGGAGTCTCCCCGGATTCTCTGCCGGATAATGGTCCTGAATAATTCTCGATACCGGAGCAGAAGCCTGTCTCCCGCATCATCTCTATATCAAAATTTGTCCGTTCTTCAATCCGCTGTGCTTCGATCAGCTTATCATTTTCCTTAAAATACTGTACCCGTTCAGCCAATTCCGCTTCGATCTTTGTAAGTGCACGTTCCAGTTTCTCATGTCCGACAACATAATGAGAAGCAGGAAAGATACAGGTAAAATTCAGGCTGCGCCTGATCTCCCCGGTCAACGGATCAAATTCACAGATACGGTCGATCTCATCACCAAAGAATTCAACACGCACAGCATCTTCAAATGTCGATACCGGAAGGATCTCCAGCACATCCCCGTGTACACGAAATGTTCCACGGTGGAAATCCATATCATTTCTGACATACTGGATATCCGTCAGTTCATCGATCACCATATCCCGATCCTTGATCATGCCGACACGGAGCGACAGCATCTGCTCCCGGTATTCATCCGGATCACCGATACCGTAAATACAGGATACCGAGGATACGACCACAACATCTTTTCTGTCGATCAAGGCCGCTGTTGCACTGTGACGCATCTTGTCAATATCATCGTTGATCGCAGAATCCTTCGCTATATAAGTATCAGTCGATGCCACATATGCTTCCGGCTGGTAATAATCATAATAAGAAACAAAATATTCTACCGCATTTTCCGGAAAAAATTCCTTCATTTCCGAATATAACTGTGCCGCCAGCGTTTTGTTGTGCGCAAGCACCAGCGTCGGTTTATTCAGTTGTGCTATTACATTTGCCATGGTAAATGTCTTACCGGAACCGGTTACACCTAACAAGGTTTCAAACTGGTTTCCCTCTTTAAATCCATCCACCAGCTCTTTGATCGCCTGCGGCTGATCACCGGTCGGCTGATATTCTGATACTAATTTGAAATGATCCATTATGTTCTCCTGATATATCTATCTAAATACAATCAATATTCTTATTATTGTTCTCTGTCTAATATATCATTCCATTTAAAAAAAGTACAGAGCAAATCGAATATTTGTTCTTTATTCTATAAGAACCTTCCGCTTCCCACTGTGTTATCCGCAAAGCGGATTTAAAAACCATGCCATCCATGGTATACTATGTCTTATCAAAAAAATGAACGAGGTGTAACATGAGCGCAATCGTAACATTAAAGAAGGGCGAGGGCAGAACCATCAAAGCCGGCGGCGCCTGGATTTATGACAATGAAATAGATACCATCATGGGGAGCTTTGAAAACGGGGATATCATCATTGTAAAAGACTTTGACGGATATCCGATGGGAAAGGGATTTATCAATACGAATTCCAAGATCACTGTCCGTATGCTGACACGTCACGTCGATACCGAGATCAATGAAGATTTCTTCCGCATGCGTCTGCAGGCAGCATGGGATTATCGTAAGAAAACCGTGGATACAAGCAGCTGCCGTATCGTATTTGGCGAGGCAGACTTCCTGCCCGGTATTGTGATTGACAAATTTGAAGATGTGCTGGTCGTTGAGTCACTTGCACTTGGAATCGACAGAGTTAAAAATTTGTTAATAAATATTTTAAAAAATATCCTTAAATCGGATGGTATAATAATCAAAGGTGTTTATGAGCGTAGCGATGCTAAAGTTAGAATAAATGAAGGGATGCAGCCATTCAAGGGATTCATTGGGGATGAATTCGACACGAACGTGGAAATTATTGAAAATGGCGTACACTATATTGTTGACGTAAAAGACGGTCAGAAGACCGGCTTCTTTCTTGACCAGAAATACAACCGACTTGCGATCCAGCGTCTTTGTAAGGATGCAAAAGTTCTTGACTGTTTCACACACACAGGCTCTTTTGCGCTGAACGCCGGAATTGCCGGTGCCGCAAGCGTACTGGGTGTAGATGCTTCGGCACTTGCGGTCAAACAGGCACAGGAAAATGCAAAGCTGAACCACCTGGAGGATTCGGTTACATTTATCTGTAAAGATGTCTTTGATCTGCTCCCTGAACTGGAAGAACAGGGCGAGAAATTCGACGTTGTAATTCTGGATCCACCTGCATTTACAAAATCACGCAACTCAATTAAAAACGCTGTAAAAGGTTATCGGGAAATAAATCTGAGAGCCATGAAGCTCGTTAAAGATGGCGGCTTTCTTGCCACCTGTTCATGCTCCCATTTCATGGACTATGAACTATTTACAAAAACCATCGGACAGGCTGCTTCCAACTCTCACAAACGACTGAGACAGGTTGAATTCCGTACTCAGGCTCCTGATCATCCGATTCTGTGGGCTGCAGATGAATCATATTATCTGAAGTTCTACATATTTCAAGTAACCAGCGACAAATAGCTGGAGTTTCAGAGATTGGTCCTCTGTCATTTATCTTACTTGTAATACTTTTGGGAGGTAAACATGAAGCTAATACAGAGAAATAGGGATGCAGCATATCTACAGTATGATAAATATGTCGATTTCGACAATCCCATGGTTATGGAGAAGGCTATGGATCTTACCAAAAACTGCAGATCTGTTTACGAAAAAATAGAAACCATATATTATTTTGTCAGAGATGAAATTGATCACACCTGGGACGCCAAAGATTCCACGATCACGATCTCTGCATCAGATGTTCTGGAAAAGAAAACCGGTATCAGCTATTCAAAGGCAAATCTGTTAGCCGCACTGATGCGTGCAAATGGTATTTACACCGGATTCTGCTACCAGAGGATCAAACGATTCACATATGATAACAAGCTGGCACTTCATGCACTGAATGCAGTATTTGAACCGGATGTCAAGAAATGGATCCGCTTGGACGCCAGAGGAAACAATTACCAGTTTCAAGCTGATTTCTCGATCAACGAACGAAATCTTGGATATGAGATCCGACCGGAGCTTGGTGAATTTGAATTCGACGATCTGATCGCAGTTCCTCTTCCATCGACAATGGCAGTTCTGGAAAAGAGCACAAATGCGATCAAAATGTACTATAACGATCTGCCGGACTACAACGATTAATATTATATTTTACAAAATCATCGGTCCTGCCGACCGACAGTTTTTCCTGATCATTCTAAAAACTGTTCTGTTGGCGCGGTCGATGATTTTTTATGTCTATCCGAAATGTTTTCCGTTGATTTTTCCGGTATCGCAGGGTTTAATTTCCTGTTGTCTTATGGTAGAATTATACACAGTTAAAAATTTTACGAAAAGGGGTTACCGATATGAGTAATGTCACAATTATGAATCATCCTTTGATCAAACACAAAATATCAATGTTAAGAAACGAGAACACCGGAACAAATGAATTCCGTACACTTGTAGAAGAAATCGCTATGCTTATGGGCTACGAAGCACTTCGTGATCTGCCTACAGAAGATGTAGAGATCAAGACTCCGATCGAAACCTGCAAATCTCCTATGATCGCAGGCAAGAAGATGGCAGTTGTACCGATCCTCCGTGCCGGGCTTGGCATGGTAAGCGGCATCCTTGCTCTGGTTCCATCAGCAAAGGTTGGACACATCGGGCTCTACAGAGACCCGGAGACACACGAGCCGCATGAGTATTACTGTAAACTGCCGGATCCGATCGAGCAGAGAACAATCCTTGTTGTTGATCCAATGTTAGCAACCGGCGGTTCCGGTTCCGAAGCTGTTTCATTTATCAAACAGCACGGCGGCAAGAATATCAAATTCATGTGTATCATCGCTGCTCCCGAAGGTCTGGAAAGGCTTCAGAAGGATCACCCGGACATCCAGATCTATGTTGGTCAGCTTGACAGATGCTTAAATGAAAATGCTTACATCTGCCCGGGTCTCGGTGATGCCGGCGACAGAATTTTCGGAACAAAATAACAGGAAGGCTTACATTATGAGATATATACACGAGCTTCGCGAAGGCGAAATGGTTTCAGAGGTTTACCTCTGCAAAAACAAGATCACAGGAAAGACAAAATCAGGTAAATCCTACTATTCTCTGCAACTGGTAGATGCCAGCGGAACAATGGATGGTAAGATCTGGGAACTGAACAGCGGAATTGGACATTTTGAATCCATGAACTATGTTAAGGTTGACGGTCAGGTTACCTCATTTAACAACACTCTCCAGTTGACAATTAAGAAGATCCGTATCGCTGAAGAAGGGGAATACGATATCAACGACTATATGCCATGCACGAAGAAAAATGTTGATGAAATGTTTGACAAGCTGCTTGGCATTATCGCAACGATCGAAAAGCCTTACTACAAAAAGCTTCTGGAAAGCTTCTTTGTAGAGGACAAAGCTCTTGCAAAAGAATTCAAAAAGCATTCGGCTGCCAAATCCATTCATCATGGATTTGTCGGTGGTCTGTTAGAGCACACTCTGGCAGTTACCAGCATGTGCGACTACTACACTACATACTACCCGATCTTAAATCGTGACCTGCTCCTGACTGCTGCCATGCTTCATGACATCGGCAAGGTCTATGAGCTTTCAACATTCCCGGAAAACGATTACACAGATTCCGGTCAGTTACTTGGTCACATCGTAATGGGTACTATGATGATCCGCGACAAGATCCGTGATTCTGTTCCGGAATTTCCTGCAAAGGAAGCAAACGAACTGGAGCACTGTATCCTCGCCCACCACGGTGAACTGGAATACGGTTCTCCAAAAAAGCCTGCCCTGATCGAAGCACTTGCATTATCATTTGCCGATAATACAGATGCCAAGATCCAGACATTCATGGAAGCATTAGACAGCAAGGACGAGACCGGCTGGCTTGGTTACAATAAAATGATAGAAAGTAATATCCGCAGATCTACAAAATAAAGGATACGATATTTATTTTATGGAACTTAAAAAGAACAGTATATATACAATAGAAATAACGGACATGGGAAATGAGGGAGAAGGCATCGGCCATCTCTCTCTTTCTGATGTAACAAATAATAAAGCAGGCACAGACATTTCCACGAAAGCTTCATCCGAAGATGGAAATAACGTGCAGAATATCACTGTATTTGTCAAAGATACAGTGATCGGTGACGTAGCCGAGATCTCGATCATGAAAGCAAAAAAATCGATCGCCTACGGACGGCTGGTTCGCCTGATCACACCATCCCCTTACCGCGTAACTCCGGTCTGCCCAGTCGCAAAGAGCTGTGGTGGATGCAGTCTTCAGCACATTTCCTATGAGAAGCAGTTAGAATACAAATGGAACAAGGTAAGAGAATGTCTGCGCCGGATCGGCAAGATTGAGAATCCCGATACTCTGATGGAACCGATCTATGGTATGAAAGAACCATACCACTATCGAAACAAAGCACAGTTTCCGGTTGGCAGAGACAAAAACGGCAATATCGTGATCGGCTTCTATGCCGGCAGAACCCATTCGATCATCGATTCCGATACCTGTGCGATCGGTGCAGAAGTAAATGATCAGATTCTGCCGATCATCCGTGCATTTCTCACGGAATATAACATTTCCACTTATAACGAAACAACCGGACAGGGTCTGGTACGTCACATTCTGACCCGTGTCGGGTTTACAACCGGCGAAGTTATGGTCTGTCTCATCGTAAATGGAAAAAAACTACCTCATGCAGATGAACTCATCTCCCGTCTGACAAAAATTTCCGGAATGACTTCAATCTGCCTGAACATCAATACAGAAAAAACAAATAAGATTCTTGGACCAACCTGCAAAACACTGTGGGGCAGTCCATACATCACAGATTATATCGGCAATGTAAAATACCGGATCTCACCTCTGTCCTTCTATCAGGTAAACCCTGTGCAGACTAAGGTACTTTATGAAAAAGCATTGGAATATGCAGATCTGAACGGCGAGGAAACCGTCTGGGATATGTATTGCGGCATCGGAACCATCTCCCTGTTTCTTGCTCAGAAAGCAAAACAGGTATACGGTGTGGAGATCGTTCCTCAGGCAATCCTGGATGCCCGTAAAAATGCGGAACTTAACGATATCCATAACGTCGAATTCTTTACCGGAAAAGCGGAGGAAGTTGTTCCTTCCATTTACGAGAAAGGGGGCGACGGGTCCCATGCAGATGTTGTCGTTGTTGATCCACCAAGAAAAGGCTGTGACAAGATACTCCTTGACACCCTGATCCGGATGAATCCAAAACGACTCGTCTATGTAAGCTGCGATCCCGCAACCCTTGCCCGCGATATCGCCATCCTCACTCCCGCCGGCTACCACCTGAAAAAAGTCGCTGTCGTCGACCAATTTGGCCACACCGGTCATGTTGAGTCCGTAGTTCTGCTGTCACGAGCATAGCGAAGTGAGAGCAGAACCTCCTTTAGCGGATATTCTCCCTTACCTCTCTCTTCTCCATTCGGACAATGCACATCTAATCTTGTATTTATGAGCCCTAAATTTCCTACCAAATTATTTGAGAAAAGAAGGCTTCCAGTACTCACACCAATTACCATTCCATCCTGCTTAATATACTCCATTAAGGTTATACTAAATCCAGTAGCATTTACTCTTTCAGGCAAATGCGATCATCTCACCATCATATTACACATTGTGTAATCTTTATTTTGTGCTATAATGATAAAAATGCAAACAGGAGGTGGCACGGAATGGAGCAACTAACCGAATGTCAGATTGAGATAAAAAAACTCCGGGAATCTACCGGAATGAACCGCAAAGAGTTTTGTGAATGTTTTAATATCCCATACAGAACCGTTACGGAATGGGAAAGAGGAACGCGCAATGCACCAGACTATGTTCTCCGCCTTTTAGCTTATTATATCCGCATGGAAAACATTGCAAAAGAAAAAGGGGATGTAAAAAATTAGAATTCATATGACAGATAAAAAGAAAAACATTCAGGAAACTGCAATCCTGATGCTCGCCACTACCGTTCTTCTGCTATTCTTTTGTGGTGTCTTTTATAAAGATGTCCAGCAGGTTATAAAGATAAAAGCCAATGGTGCCAAAATCGCAGCTACCGTAGAAGATTGCAACTCAGAATATGTCCTTAGATCTTCCCCGGATTATGATAATCCGACTACATACGGCGAGACCATATACCATATCAAAATAAACTATACATACAATGACAAAAAATATGAAAAAAAGTTCACCAGCGATTCCTCATACTACATATACAGCAAAATGAATATTATTGTAGATAAGGATAATCCAAATAACTGGTGCTTTCCAAAAGGTGACGCGGATTTTACATTTTATGTATTTTTTTGGATATTAATAGGTGAATTAATATTACATTCCATTATCCTTATTGTTGAATTTATTAAGTACAAAAAAGAATTATCAAATAGAAAAGAGGAAAAATCATGAATGTATTAATGATAAACGGAAGTCCAAGAATCAATGGAAATACCACCATTGCATTAGAAGAAATGCGAAAAGCATTTGACGAAGAAGGAAAACAGACTATGCGTGTCCTTGCACGGAATATGGCATTTCTTATGAAAAGCATTGCTCTCGGAAAAGAACAATTCGGACTTCCAAAGACTGAGGAACATGCATGGACACATTTCATTCGATAAAATAATAGCATACCAGAAGGAGAACTGATAAACTATGTTATACATTATGAGACATGGAAAAACAGACTGGAACAATACACGGCGATTGCAGGGAAGAACCGATATTCCGCTAAATGAAGAAGGACGGCAGATGGCGGAGCATGCCAGAACAGAATATGCCGATATCCATTTTGATATCTGCTACTGCTCTCCCCTTATCCGAGCAAAGGAAACAGCCGAGATCGTATTAAAAGGGCGGAACATTCCGATCATAACGGACGACCGGTTAAAAGAAATGAGTTTTGGCAGCTATGAAGGAACCGCAAACTGCATAACTACTCCCGGCTGTCCAATAAAAGATCTCTTTCTTGATCCGGCAAACTATAAAGTTCCAAAGGATGGTGGAGAAAGCTTTGAACAGCTATTTGCGAGAACAGGAGAATTCCTGAAAGAGGTTGTAAAACCACAATTAGACGAAGGAAAAGATGTCCTGATTGTCGGACATGGAGCTATGAATTCCAGTATCATCTGTCAGGTCAAAGGGATCCCGTTGTCAGAATTCTGGAGCGCAGGAATCGAGAACTGCAAACTGAAACGCATACTATAAATATCATTTATAAATCCAAACAAAAGCAACACATTTCATTCAATAGCAAATGAGGAGATATTTGAAAATGAAGACCTACAACTTCTATGGTTGGGAACAGGCAACCGTTCCTGCCATAACAAACAAGTATAAAGGAATCCATACACCACAGGATCTGTATGACAGATTATCTGATATCTGGTGCGCTGATACTTGCGCACCAAGACTGCGTGATGGCTGGACACCGGAGAATAAAACCTTGGGGCAGTGTTCTATCACAGCATTTCTGGTTCAGGACATCTTTGGCGGCAAAGTGTATGGCATCCTGCGTCCCGGCGGAAACTATCATTGCTATAACGATGTCAACGGTCATATATTTGACCTGACCAGTGAACAGTTTGGTGATGAGACTCTTTCTTATAAGAACAATCCTGAGCAGTTCCGTGAAGTACATTTTGCAAAAGAAGAAAAACGTTTAAGATATGAATATCTGAAACAACAACTGGCACGCTTAAACCAGCAATCCACTTGCTGATTTTCGTAAGATCAGGTATGCTGAAAAATAAATATGACATCTGAGAAAGGAACCCATACTATGATAGGATTAATCGTCGCTCGTTCAAAAAATAATGTAATTGGAAAAAATGGACAGATCCCATGGCGGATCAAAGGAGAACAGAAACAGTTTAAAGAACTGACAACAGGGAATACTGTGGTTATGGGACGTAAGTCATATGAAGAGATCGGACATCCTCTCCCGAACCGAATGAATATCGTTGTGTCAAATACTGCCAATTACTCCGGTGAAAACCTGCTTACCGTTCATTCCTTACAGGAAGCTCTTGATGCTGTAAAAGAGGGAAATGTCTATATCTCCGGTGGATACGGGCTGTTCAAAGAGGCACTTCCACTGGTTGATATGATGTATATCACAGAAGTTGATACTGTCGTTGAAGACGGAGATGTCTTCTTCCCAGAATTCAACGCAGATGAATTCGATATTACAACCGGTGAATCCGGCGGTGACGACATTACATTTACCCGTATGACCTACACCCGCAAGAAACTGTAAACAAGGACAACCCATATGAATACACAGACAACAAATGAAAATCCTCTCGGCTCTCAGCCCGTAAAAAAATTATTAATGCAATTTGCCATTCCAAGTATAGTAGCCATGCTGGTTAGCTCTCTTTATAACATTGTTGACCAGTTTTTCATTGGGCGAAATGTCGGCGAACTTGGTAATGCTGCGACCAATATTTCATTTCCACTTTCCATATCCTGTATCGCGATCGCTCTGCTGTTCGGCATCGGCGGCGCATCTGCTTTTAATCTGGCTATGGGAAAAGGAGAAAAGGAAAAAGCTGTTTATTATATCGGCAATTCCGCTGTTATGCTCTTTGGCTGTGGTGTGATTTTAACTACGATCACCCTGCTGTTCTTAGAGCCTCTGCTCCGCTTCTTTGGATCTCCCGACAATGTACTTTCCTATGCAAAAACTTACACAGGCATTGTTGCAATCGGATTTCCTTTTCTGATCCTCACAACCGGAAGCGGTCATCTGATCCGAGCTGATGGGAGACCGAAGATCAGCATGATCTGTAACCTCACCGGAGCCGTGATCAATACGATCTTAGATGCACTGTTTGTATCCGTTCTTCAGATGGGTATGGCAGGTGCAGCCATCGCAACCGTTATCGGTCAGGTAATCTCCGCCGGTCTTGTCATCTGGTTTTTATCCCACTGCAAGACTGTAACGATAAGAAAAAAACATCTCCGCATCAGCAGATCGATCATAGCAAGAGTCTCATCCCTTGGTACTGCTCCTTGCAGCAACCAGCTTGCCATGATGATCGTACAGATCATTATGAACAAATCTCTCAAATACTATGGCTCCCTTTCTATCTATGGCGAAGCAATCCCTATCGCCTGTGCCGGAATCATCACAAAAGTAAACCAGGTATTCCTATCCCTGATCATCGGTATATCACAGGGCTTACAGCCGATCACCAGCTATAACTATGGTGCAGGGAAATACAAACGGGTGAAATCTGCCTATCTGTTTGCTTCTACCTGTGGATTTGTGATCGCGCTTATTGCATTTCTGCTGTTCCAGTTTGTGCCAAGGCAGATCATATCCATTTTCGGAAACGGCTCCGAAAGCTACTTTCAGTTTTCAATCAGCTATTTTCGTATTTTTCTGTTCTTTACGTTTATAAACTTTATGCAGCCGATCACTTCGAACTTCTTTACATCGATTGGCAAACCGAAAAAAGGAACATTCCTGTCATTGACCAGACAGATCCTGTTCCTTCTACCATTATTAATTATTCTGCCGCTTTTTATGGGCATTGATGGCATTATGTATTCTGGTCCGATTGCCGATGGACTTGCCGGAGCGGTCGCCATTTTCATGGTCTGGAATGAATTCCGCACCAAACCTTTCCGCTAAAAAGATTAAACCGTCTCCAGCCCTTTATCAGGGTTAAAGACGGTTTTTATCAACACATTTTGTTCTATAACTCACAATGGTCTTTATATATGATGATATCACCAGGCACCGTTCACACAGGCAAGTTTACTTTTTACTCACACATCGGGAAACGGACAATAAAGCGAGTGCCGATCTCCGGACGGGAAACGACCTGGATCGTGCCGGAATGAGCATCGATGATCCATTTGGCGATAGACAAACCAAGGCCGGAACCGCCGGTCTCGCCATTTCTCGCTTCGTCCGACCGGTAGAATCGTTCAAAGATATGAACGACATCTGACGATTCCATTCCGATTCCCTCATCCTGTATCATATAACTGACATAACCGGATTCCAGCATAACTCCTAATATAATATCCGCATCATCCGAAGAATACTTTGCCGCATTCTGTACAAAGATCCGGATGGACTGTTTGATCATGGCTATATCACCTGTCATATATGCAGGATCTGTTCCACGGAACAGATAGCGGTGCTTCCCATCGATCATCTGGGATTCCTCCCAGACCTCACTGACCATCTGATTCAGATCCAGTTTCACTTTATTCAAGGTATTTCTTCCGCTGTCACCCCGCGCAAGGAACAGAAGCTGTTCTACCAGTTCTTTCATATGCTGGGACTCATTCTTAAGGGCTTCGATGGATTCTGTCAGAACCTTTTCATCCTCTTTTCCCCATCGATCCAGCATATTCACATATCCCTGGATCACAGCAATAGGTGTCCGAAGCTCATGCGACGCATCCGATACAAACCGTACCTGCCGCCTTTCATTTTCTTTCATATTCCGAAGCAGATTATTCAATGCGATCTCGATACTTTTCAGTTCCTTGTCACCGGTATGGATTCCCTGTTCGGCATCATCCGGAGAAATATGTGATATTGCCTGTTCCAGATGAGCCATCTGATCCCGAGCGATCGTTTCTGTCGTCTTCGAATCAGAATGCTTCTTCCGATCCTCCATACCATTTTGCTCAAATGACATCTTACTGATCTGTTCTGCTTTTACCGCCAGATCATTTAACGGCTTCAGCTTTCTTCTGACAACAGAAGTCCGGAATAACGCAAAAAACAACACAAATCCTTCTGCCGATAACAGTATGGTTCCCGGTACAGCTACCAAATCCCTTACATCCCGGAAATCATATGCATATGATTTCCGGTCATTTCCATCGATCACATATTCCAGTGTATGCTTTTCTTGATTGACATTAAAATAATAATGCTCACCTGTTACCTGATCCGGAAGCTTTGTTGTACACCAGTACATCCATGTTCCCATAATAAGAAGGGCAATGATAATATTGATTCCTATTACATTGCCCACTTCCTTCAGCCAGAAGCTGATATTTATTTTTCTCGCAATCGAGGTCACTCTCTTATTTTCATTCATCTGTGATACCTTTTCTTCTACATTCTTACATCCATACATGCACAGCTCTGGCTCGCGCCCTGCTCTCAAAAACAAATATTTCATGTATGCATTGCGAACTAATCAAGATGGCAATTGCACGCACTGTATTCAAAGCAGACATCCGACGATATCCTGCAGCCTTTATGCCAGTCTGTATCCTTACGATTCCCGGATCACATATCCAACCCCACGGACAGTTGTGATCAGCTTGATCCCAAACCGGTCATCAATCTTCGTACGAAGATAACGGACATATACGTCTATGATATTTGTCTCACCGACATACTCATAACCACAGACAATATTCATCAGCTTTTCCCGATCCATGACGATATTCTTATTCTCCATCAGCGTATGCAGCAGTTCAAATTCCCGATTGGTAAGCTCCACCGGTTCTCCCGCCACCATAACCTCATGCCGGTCAGTATCCAGGCTGACTCCATGGATCTCTAGCTTATGTGTCTCCTGCCGGTCTGTGCTTTTCCGCTTCAGCGCTACACGGATACGAGCCAGAAGTTCTTCGATCGCAAATGGCTTCGTAATGTAATCATCCGCTCCCGCATCCAGCCCGGACACCTTGTCCATTACCGCATCCCTTGCAGTAAGCAGCAGGATCGGTACATTATTTCCTTCTTTACGAATACGGCGAAGAACCTCCAGACCATTTAGCCTTGGAAGCATAACATCCAGCACGATCAGGTCAGCATGTTCTGATAGTGCCAGATCCAGACCTGTCCGCCCGTCAAATGCCTTTATTACTTCATAGCCTTCATGAACCAATTCCAGCTCTACAAATCTGGCAATCTTTTCTTCATCCTCTACAATCAAAATCTTCCGGCTCATCTCTACTCCTTGTTGTCACGATTTATTTTAAGGGAGTATCTTGAGTACCTATGTCCCTTAAAATAAATCTGTGTATTGTAAATTAATCTCTCACATTAGTTCTTGTTAATGTCTGTCTTAATAGTTTCTACCGTATCCGCAACCTTGTCACAGGCACTGTTCAAATCTACATTGATATTATCGATTCCTGCGAAATGGTATCTGCATTCACAGAATAAACCGACCACTAATAATGGAATCGTGATCCAGAATGCGAAGATGATCGCAAGTATCAATACCAGAACAGGTACATTTACCATAGTGCTGCCGCGTCTTTCTATGATGAACTTGGAATCCACGCTTTTCTTTAAAAGTCTTCCACACCAGGAAAAAAACTGATCCATCATCTGACCAAAGGTCTTTTTATTGCAGTCTCTGGTATATTCCTGCTGTGCCTGTTCAAATTCTGTTGATGTCTGCTGTGCCTGTTCCGTCGTGTAACTGGTAACCTCCGGTGCTTTTACCTTACCGTTCTTTTCCAGATAAATGATCGCATCCAACACATCATAATTCGTTGCTTCCAAAGCGGCCTTGGCTTCTTCATAGCTGACACCTGTTTTTTCTCTTAACTTCTCTACTTTTTCTAAATTATCCATATCTTTTTCCTTCTTTCTCTATTCTCTCCTCAGCTGATGGTATTACTATACCAGCCACGAATTAATCTAAAATAGGAGAAAGATTAAAATCAGATTAATAAACTAACCTTCTATTTCAATGCAGCTTTCTCGATCGAATAGCTCCCGATCAACTCATCATCTTCATCATAAACAGTAAATTCACCAGTCAGCGTTGTCATTGCTTTCACGTCGGACACGTCACAGAATAAGGTTGCATATGTATGCCCCATTGCATCTGCCACATAAGAAATTTCCTCTTCTTTTCCATTTACAAGAACTGTGTCAAATGTTGCCTGTATCTTTTTATCCGTTTTATTGTAAACCTCAAATGCCAGTACCTGTTCTGCGTCATCGCCATCACTGTCATTCTCAATTCCAATATAAGATACTGTGACCTTGTCATTATCAAGAATCGTTACAGCTCCCTCTTTTACGGTATATTCCTTTGTATCATCTTTTTCATTTGAAAGGGCAACGTCATCGATCTCATATGTACCGATCGTATAACCTTCCATGTCATCCACACATACAATACCAGTCAAAGCAGCCGGCGCTGCATCACAATCCACCAGACAAATCTGATCCTCACTTGTCTGTGCTTCCACATCCAGTCCAAACATTGGCTGAAGCGTCTCTCCATCAACCACTACATCACTGAAATACACATTTACCATCTGATCATCCGATTTATTTGTAATCGTAAACATCATTCCATGAACTTCCGGATCATATCCATTATATACCAGTGCAATCTGATCATTATCCAGCACTTCTACTGCAACCGTTCCATCCTCTGCCGTTGTTATCTCTTCGGAGGTCTGCTGCTTTTTATCTCCGCATCCGGATACAAGCCCTGCCAGAATACACAAACCTGCCGCCAGAATACAATGTCCTCTTTTCATAATCATTTATCCTCCACATTTCTTTCAAAACCAGAACCCATCCGCTTTATCTTTAACCAATGTGCCCTATTATAAAACAAAACCGCCCCCCGTATATCCCAGGCAGTCACCATAACCCGGTACAAACACAGGTTCTGGTTCGTTGCTTACACACAATAAGGATATACAGTGTGCAGTTTCATTATTTTTTATTCTTCCGTCTTCTGTTCGTCTAAAACTGTAATGTCAATACCAAGCTCTTTGAGCTGAGCCTCATCCACATAGTCCGGAGCATTTGTCATCAGGCAGGATGCATCCTTTACCTTAGGAAATGCGATCACATCACGGATAGAATCCTGTTTTGCCATAAGCATGACCAGACGATCCAGTCCATAAGCCAGTCCTGCGTGAGGTGGTACTCCATATTTGAATGCGTCTAACAGGAAACCAAATCTTTCATACGCCTGTTCCCTTGTAAATCCAAGACATTCAAACATCTTCTCCTGAATATCATCCTGATGGATTCTGACAGATCCACCACCAATCTCGTTACCATTTAATACGATATCATAGGCCTTTGCACGAACCTTACCCGGATCTGTATCAATGATCGCCAGATCCTCTTCCATCGGCATAGTAAATGGATGGTGCATAGCTGTGAAACGGTTCTGTTCATCTGACCACTCAAGAAGTGGAAATTCTGTGATCCATACGAATTCAAATACATTCTTGTCAAGCAGTCCCATCTGGTCTGCAAGGTGGCAGCGGAGTGCTCCAAGTGTATCCCATACAACCTTATTCTTATCTGCTGCAAATAACAGCAAGTCTCCCGGTTCACCGGAAAGTGCTGCTACGATATTGTTCATCTCATCTTCAGTCATAAACTTTGCAAAAGATGACTTGTAAGTGCCATCTTCATTAATGGCAATATATGCAAGACCTTTTGCTCCGTATGTCTTTGCAAATTCAACCAGAGCATCAATCTTCTTACGAGGCATTGCTCCCTGTCCCTTTGCATTGATACCACGGACAGATCCGCCATTTTCAAGTGCACCTGTAAATACGCCGAATCCACAGCCCTTAACAACTTCGCTGATATCCTTTAATTCCATACCAAAACGAAGATCCGGCTTATCAGAACCGAAACGGTTCATTGCTTCGATCCATGTCATACGGCGGATTGGAAGTTTTACATCTACATCCAGAATCTCCTTGAATAATTTTGCAAGAAGTCTTTCATTTACATCAATAACGTCATCCACATCTACGAAGGATAACTCCATATCCATCTGTGTGAACTCCGGCTGTCTGTCTGCACGAAGATCCTCATCACGGAAACATCTTGCGATCTGGAAATAACGGTCATAACCGGAGCACATCAGAAGCTGCTTGTAGATCTGTGGAGACTGTGGTAATGCATAGAATGTACCCGGATGGATACGGCTTGGTACGAGATAATCTCTTGCGCCCTCCGGTGTTGACTTACATAACATAGGTGTCTCAATCTCAAGGAAACCTTCATTTGCCATGAACTGTCTGGCAATAGTCATAACCTTGCTCTTCATAACCAGATTTCTCTGAAGATCCGGTCTTCTCAGATCCAGATATCTGTATTTCAAACGTAATTCTTCTTTTGTCTTGCTGTTCTCTTCGATCGGGAATGGAGGTGTCTCGGCCTCTGATAAGATACGAAGGGAAGTTGCCACAACTTCAATATCTCCGGTTGTCAGATTCTCATTTACTGCACCGACACGCTTGCAGACGGTACCTTCGATCGCTGCTACAAACTCACTCTTAAGCTTTGTTGCTTTCTCAAAGCACTCGCTTCCGCATTTGGATTCCTCAAATATGATCTGAAGAATACCGCTTCTGTCTCTGAGATCGACAAATATGATTCCACCTTTATTTCTGCTCTTCTGAACCCAGCCCATTACGGTTACTTTCTGTCCTTCAAGAGCGTTTGAAACCTCTGCACATCTGTGGGAACGCTTCAATCCCTGCATTGATTCTGCCATTTTTCTATATCCTCCTATGGTTCTTATCTTTCTTCTAATACACTTGCAAGCTGATCCAACGCAATCTCGGTCTGCTCGCCCGTTTCCATATTCTTGATACGACCGGTATTGGTCTCTAATTCATTATCACCAATAATGATCGTGTATCTCGCATTTAATTTATTTGCATATTTCATCTGCGCCTTTACGCTTCGATTCATGTAATCTGTCTCTACGATATAACCGGCCAGACGAAGATCATATACCAGCTTGTACGCTTTTGCCTTTGCGGAATCACCCATGATGCCGACATATAAATCAATCGGTTTTTCCGGCGCGAGATTGATATTTTCTTTCTCAAGGAAATACAGGATTCTTTCAATTCCCATACCGAATCCAACAGATGGCTGTGCCTCTTTTCCATCAATCTCATATACCAGATTATCATATCTTCCCCCACCGCATAAGGTGAAGCCCTCTTTATTTACGAATTCAAATACTGTCTTTGTATAGTAATCCAGGCCACGAACGATTCCGGTGTCAACCTCAAATGGAATCTCAAGCTCTGTCAGAAGTCTCTGAAGCTCCTTGAAATGAGCATCGCATTCCTCACACAGATAATCAATTGTTCTTGGAGCATCCTTTACGATCGCCTTACAACCCGGCTCTTTACAGTCGATTACACGAAGCGGATTTTTAACCATACGCTCTTTACAGGTATTGCAGAGTCCTTCTTCATGACCTTTCAGATAAGAAATCAGTGCATCATTGTACACTTTCTTACATTTTGGACATCCGATACTGTTAATGTGAAGTTTTGCATCTGACAGACCAATCTGTTTGATGAGAGTTGATACCAGTGTCATAACCTCTACTTCTGCCATTGGATTTGGAGATCCGACAAACTCAACACCAAATTGATGATGCTGACGAAGTCGTCCGCTTTCCGGCTTCTCATAACGAAATGCCGGTGTAATATAGAACATCTTGACCGGCTGTGGTTCTGCATATAATTTATTCTCAACATAAGCACGGATCGCACCTGATGTACCTTCCGGCTTCAATGTGATACTTCTTCCACCCTTATCAACAAAGGTGTACATTTCCTTCTGTACTACATCGGTTGTCTCTCCAACACCACGCTGGAACAGCACCGTATGTTCAAATACAGGTGTGATTACTTCCTTTATATTGAATTTCTCACACAGATTTCTCGCCATTGCTTCTACCTGTGTACGTGTTCTCATCTTGTCACCGAACCAGTCACTGGTTCCTCTTGGTGCCTGGGTTATCATATTCCATCCTCCATCTATTGTTCATATTTTTATACTATACATCAACTGATCCGTGATTCATAGCTCCCTTTTAAAATTAACTGAACCTCATCTAAAATATCAGTTGTATTTATAATTCTCTGAAATGCGAGAAATACTTTCATGTCAAAATGCCGCACCTCATCGATCACCATCAATAATGCGATCTTTGGTTCAAATGCTTTCCGGTATGCACGGTCACTGATCAGCGCGACAAATACATCACACACACGAATAATCCTTGCTCCGATCGGGATCTCCTCTCCCTGAAGACAGTACGGATAACCGGAACCATCATAGTTCTCGTGATGATACAAAATAATATCTGCAATATCATCCCCGTAGTCTTCTTGCCTTGCGATATCTGCCCCAAGCTTCGCATGAAGTCTCACATACCGCATTTCCTCAATCTTCATGGAATTGCCACGGCCATATATATACGGTGTGATGCGGAGCTTTCCGATATCATGGATCATACCGGCAACTGCGATCTTATGAATCTCTTCTTCCGGGAGCCCCAGTTCTCTGGCAAGCTCCGAAGACAACCGGCTGACACACATTCCATGACGGATGGCATCGTCCAGATCCTGTTCATAGTATTCTATTTCTTTATCTGTGTCTAAGTTTATAACTTTATCTGTCATTTTGCAAACGCCTGCTTTTTTCTGTCAATCATTTCATCAATTCTTGCGATATAATCGTCTACACTCTTACAATTTTCCACACGGTCGATCCGGTTTCCTATGACCGTCTCTCCTGTAACCGGATCCAGATCTCCCTCCCGGCGGATCAGCTTGCTGGAGCTTCCCGCACCGATTCCTATAATGTCTGTCCGTTCTTCCATGATCAGAATATTATAGAGACATTCCAGTCCACGTCTTGCATATCCGACATTTTCCAGATTTCCCGCCATATTCTTCTGTCTGTACAGATAATATGGTGCAAGTCCCAATTCTTCTGCGGCCTGTCCAACCAGTGATAACTGCTCATCTACATCACCTGCAAAGCTGTATTTGTCCATCTCCTGTTTCAGATGCGCTGCCCGTTTGATTGCAAGTGTGTGAACCGTAAGGCTCTCCGGTGCAAGCTTCTTCACCTTTTCCAGTGTCCGCTTCACCATCTCTGCATCTTCACCCGGAAGACCTACGATCAAGTCCATATTAATATTGTCAAAGCCAGCTTCTCTGGCTCTCATAAATGCTTCTTCTGCCTGCTCCGGTGTATGTGCTCTTCCGATCAGCTTCAGTGTCTCTCCATTCATCGTCTGCGGATTGATACTGATACGATCAACGCCATGCGCTTTCATCACCTGCAGCTTATCTGCTGTCGTACTGTCCGGACGACCTGCTTCGATCGTATATTCCCGAACCTGCGACAAGTCAAAATGCTTCTCGATCATGCTGCACAGACGATCCATCTGCTCTGCACTGATCGAAGACGGCGTACCGCCACCAATATAAATGGATGCCAGTTTCTTCTCGGTATAACTTTCCGCAATATACTCCATTTCCTTTTCCATTGTATCCAGATAAGCATCGACCTTATCCTTATAAACACCGATCGGATAAGAGGTAAAGGAGCAGTACAGACATCTCGTCGGACAAAACGGTATGCCGATATACAGACAGTATTCATTTCGCTCATCGATCGTCTCGATAATTGCTTTCTCACGTCTGGCGATCTTCACACAGGCTTCTGCCTTTTCCCGGCTTGCCACATAAGTTTCCTGATACAGCTTTTGTATCTCCTCATCTGTACATCCACGTTCTACCGCTTCCATTGCAATCTTCACCGGACGTACGCCGGTCAGACTACCCCATGGCAGAACTCTTCCGGTTCTCTCTGACAACATCCGGTACATGGCACGCTTCAGAACATTACGGAATACCTTTCTGTCATGATAATCCTGATCGATCACGATATCCGGTTTTCCACAGACTTCTCTCGCAGACCAGTCCTGCTGTTTATCCTCAGAAGCTCCTTCTGATTTCACATCCAGACCGCCGTCCTTCATCCAGATCTTTGTCTGACCTTCTGCAAATTCTGCCACAAGGGTTGCAGCAACATCCGCCCCAAGTTCAGGCTTCTTTTCTATATTCTCCGGTGTGATGATCTTCACACCCATGTAAAACGCCATGAGGATCACTCTCAGGTCATTATTATAATCTTCTACATTCTGAATCAGACAAATCATGTCAACCAAGTTCCTTATCGTTATTTATGAAAAAAATGGATTGAATTTTCTTTCTCTGCCAATCCTTGAAGTTCCGTTATGTCCCGGATACACAGCTGTTTCCTCCGGTAATACAAGAAGCTTCGTCTCGATCGCCTCTAACAGATCCTGTTCATTTCCGGTTGGGAAATCCGATCTGCCAACTGACGATGCAAATAATGTATCTCCGGTAAACAGCAGATGTTCTTCTGCGAAATAATAACACATGCCACCTATCGTATGTCCCGGCACACTGATACACCGTACCACAGTTCCTAAAACTGCAACCTCCTGTCCATCCTGCAGATAAATATCCGCTGATGTTTCAAGCGGATGGCCAAACACCGCAGACAGATTTCCTGTCCTGCTCTCAAGCACCTGCTTCTCGTCCTCGGAAGCATATGCCTTTACTCCTGTCAGTTTTCTCAGATCATCCAATGCTCCGATATGATCATAATGTCCATGTGTCAGGAAGATTCCTACACAGGCAAGTCCTGCATCTGTCAGACTCCTATAAATAAAATCTGCATTATCTGCCGGATCAACTACGATTGCTTCCTTTGTTTCTTTATTACTTACGATATAACAATTGGTTCCCAAATCACCCAACTGATATAATTTCACTTCTAATTCTGCCATCCGGATCTCCTATCCCACTGTTCTCTCTATATCAATAATGCTCTCCACATTTCGTATCTTTGCAATGATCGTATTCAACTGGTCGACCGATTTGATCGAGAAGCTGATCGTGATTGTTGCCTTACCCTGCTTGCTTGTACGGCTGTTAATACTGTTTACACTGATATTTGCCTCACTTAAGATTTTCGTTATATCAAAGAGGATTCCGCTTCTGTCATCCGCATAGATATTGATTTCTGTAAGGTAAGTATTCTCTGCAACTGCATCCTGCTGCCATTCCGCATCAATGATCCTGTTTCTGTCTTCCTCGCTCATACAGAGCACATTAACACAGTCTGTACGATGGATCGAGATACCTCGTCCTCTGGTGATAAATCCGATGATCTCATCACCCGGTACCGGTGAACAGCATTTGGAGAAACGAACCGCTACATCATCTGCACCCTTTACGATGATTCCACCCTGTCCGTGGGAGGAATGCGGTGCCCGCTTCAGTGCATATGCCTCCAGAATTTCCTTGTCATCCGGCTGTTCCGTATGATCCTTGTTGTATTCCTCGATCAGCTTATTGACAACCTGACCTTCCTTGATTCCCCCATGACCAACAGCCGCCATTGTAGCTTCCCAGTCATTGAAATTATATTTTTTATAGACACGTTCCTGATATTCCGGCTTGGAATACATGGAGTAATCCAGTCCCTTTGATTTACAGTATGCAAGGATCAGTTCCTTACCGCGGCTGATGTTCTCATCCTTAAACTGATGCTTGAACCACTGATTGATCTTCGTCTTTGCCTGTGCACTCTTTACGATATTCAGCCAGTCTCTTGATGGTCCTGCCGAATTCTGGGATGTTATGATCTCTACCCGGTCACCATTATTTAACTTGGTATCGATTGGAACCTGTCTTCCGTTAATCCGCGCACCCACCATCTTATTACCGACTGCCGTATGAATGGCATAAGCAAAATCGATCGGTGTCGATCCACTTGGCAGATTCTTGACATCACCTGCCGGTGTAAAGCAATATACCTGTTCTGCAAACAGATCCAGGTCTGTCTTAACGAAGTTCATGAACTCCTTATTATCTGAAGTATCTCTCTGCCACTCCAGAATCTGACGAAGCCATGATAACTTCTCCTCTTCCTTCTGCATAACCGTACCGGTTATGTTCTCTTTATATTTCCAGTGTGCAGCAATACCATATTCAGCCGTCCGGTGCATCTCAAATGTACGGATCTGTATTTCAAATGGCTGTCCCTCCGGTCCGATCAGTGTTGTATGAAGGGACTGATACATATTGGACTTTGGCATTGCGATATAATCTTTAAAACGTCCCGGAATCGGCTTGTACATCTCATGGATGATTCCCAGTGCCGAATAACAGTCCCGGACGGTCTCCACTTTAATCCGGACTGCAAAAATATCATAAATCTGATCCAGTGTCTTGTTCTGGTTCTTCATCTTCTTATAAATACTGAACAGATGCTTTACACGACCGTCGATCTCTGCATCCAGATGTGCATTGTCAATATGCTTCTTTACATCCGCAACGATACGTTTGATATAGGCTTCCCTTTCATGCATTCTCGCATCGATCTGTGCTGTCAGATCCTTATATACCTCCGGCATCAGATACTTCATGGACAAGTCATCCAGTTCTACCTTGATCTTACTGATACCAAGACGATGTGCGATTGGTGCATAGATATCCATTGTTTCACGCGCTTTTTCCACCTGTTTCGCAGGAGACTGATACTGTAATGTTCTTAAGTTATGCAGTCTGTCTGCCAGCTTGATCAGGATAACGCGAATATCTTTTGCCATCGATAAGAACATTTTTCTCAGGTTTTCTGCCTGTACCTCAATCTTATCCGTTGTCATCTTCAACTGGGTCAGTTTGGTAACACCTTCCACCAGAAATGCCACTTCTTCCGAGAACTCTGCTGCAATCTCCTCTGAAGTCATGACTGTATCTTCTACTACATCATGAAGGATTCCGGCAACGATCGTCTCCTTATCCAGCTCCAGTTCTGCAAGAATAATAGCAACACAGAGTGGATGCATGATATATGGCTCTCCTGACTTACGAAGCTGTCCTTCATGTGCCTTGGATGCCACCTTATATGCCTTCTCAATCATCGAAATATCTGTTGATGGATGATAGGTCAGGATCTTTTTGATCAGCTCCTTATACAGATCCTCTGGCGGAGTAAAATCCGCAGGTGTAGACAGATCGATATCCCGTTTTTCCCGCATTGGTTTATTCTCCATTGCACCCGCCTTTGCCGCAAGCTCTTTTAATTCATCCATGCTTCCTGCTTTATCTTTTACGTTTTCCATGATCTTCACCACTTTTCCCAATTCGAATTTTTCTATTTCAGACTCATCTGTGAATCAAATGATCGTTTTTATTTGCCATCATAGCAGATAACAGAAGCTACATCATATTTGGCAAGCTTCTCTCTGCCCTTTAAACCTGCAAGTTCGATCAAGAATATGATCTTTACCACTTTACCACCAAGTTCTTCAACCAGCCTTGCAGCGGCTTCCATGGTTCCTCCGGTTGCGATCAGATCATCTACAAGGACAACCTTCTGTCCCGGTTTGATCGCATCCTTATGCATCTCGATCGTTGCACTGCCATATTCCAGATCATAAGATGCTTCAATCGTCTCCCTTGGTAACTTGCCTTTCTTTCTTACCAATGCAAATCCTTTTCCATTCTTATATGCAAGAGGTGTTCCAAAGATAAAGCCTCTGGACTCTGCTCCGGCTACTACGTCGTAATCTACGCCTTCAAGCAGGTCATCTAATGAATCAATCGCCAGCTTCAATCCATCCGGATCTCCGATCACGCTTGTAATATCTCTGAAAATAATTCCCGGTTCCGGAAAATCCGGTATACTTGTAACGTATTCTTCTATCTTTTTCATAATCTTCCTCCTGCATATATATGTATATTCTACAATTATTTACATTTTCCTTTTCTGCCCACATGATATCAAACGATCAGCAAAGCCTTTATTCCTCATGTTTCCGATATTCCAGCAACCGAATCTGCAAAGTTCTTCTTCCCGCAAATTCATTGATATCCGGATAATAGGCAACATCCAACACCACATGACTGGGCATTCCTTTTAGTATTTTATCACATTCATTTGTTCCAAACCACTGTTTTATGTTAGAAATAAACACTTCCGGGTCAAAACTTATGCCTTCGATCGTACCACCGTTCTCCATCAGGAACGAAACCCGCAGAACATTCTGTCTTTTTCCCATGATCCTTGCGCTTTTTACACGCACACCACTCTGCGCAAATACCGGCTTCTCGTTGCCTTTTCCAAATGGCTCCAGAACCTCCAGTTCTTCGGTCAGTGGAATACTTACATAATCGAGCGGCATCGGCACATCGATCCGGAGCTTCGGTGTCAGAAGTTTTTCGTCAAGCGTACAATTCGCATTCATTTTTTCCCGAAGTCTGGCCAGATTCCGCTTCTCCATGGAAAAGCCCGCTGCCATCTCATGTCCTCCGAACTTCGTGAAATAATCACTGCATTTATTGATCTCATCATACATATTATAGCCTTCGATCGAACGACCGGAGCCCTTGATGATTCCTTCTTCTTCGCTGTCCGTAAATAACAGCACCGGACGATAATACCGTTCCTTGATCCTGCCTGCGATAATCCCGACCAGACTTTCATGCAGTTTCGGAATATACATAACAAGTACCCGGTCCGACAATGCCGCAACTCCTGTCTCCGGAACTGCTCCCATAAGCAGATGATCCGAAGTTTCAAGCAGCCCGATTGCCGTTTTTGTTCCCTGCTCTGTCATATCTTTTCGGGTATTATTGATATTTAACAGCTCAATCGCACGCTCATTTGCCTTAAAGCTGTCTGTTTCAAGCAGGAATTCCAGGCTGGTCTTCGCATCTCCAAGTCTGCCCGCTGCATTGATACACGGTCCAATGATAAATCCCAGATCAAATGCTGACAGCTTCTTACCATCCCTGCCGCTGTTTGTGATCAGTGCCTTCAAACCATAATTACTACTGTCAGATAACCGGTGAAGTGCCTCTCTTACAATGATACGGTTCTCATCTACCAGATTCATAACATCACATACGGTTGCAATTCCAAGGATCTCTATAAATGCCTCACACTCCGCTTCCAGTATCCCGCACATCCGATATAACAACTGGATAAATTTGTATGCCACACCCGCTCCGCACAATTCCTTGCACGGATATTCACAGCCCGGCTGCTTGTGATCGATCACCGCATCCGCTTCCGGTACTTTGTATACCCGAATATCATTTTCATCTGTATCATATGGAATATCATGGTGATCCGTCACGATTACCCGCATCCCATATTCTTTTGCTTTTCTCACCGCATCAAATGCCGCAATCCCGTTATCACAGGTAATGATCATACTGACCTGATCGGCTGCCGCCGCATCTACCATACGGATATTGATTCCATATCCATCATAGATCCGGTGCGGAATATCATAATCGATCCCGTCTCCTGCAGGCAAACCATTTTCATGCTCCCACACACGCTGTAAGCCTTTATACAATATGTAGTTTGAACTTACACCATCCACATCATAATCCGAAATGATCCGTATCCGGTTCCGACTCCGGATCTCCTCCAGCATAAGGCTGCAGCCCTTCTCCATATTCTTCATCATCACAGGATCATGCAGCCGGTCAAGCCCCCCATTCAGATAGGTATCAATCTCTTCATCTGTTATCACATCCCGGTTCCGAATCACCCTTGCAGTTACCGGATCAATATGAAAACGCTCTGCGATCCCAAAGAAATCAGCCCGCTTTCCATACATTGTCCACACCATATCATATTTTATCGGAGGTTTTATCTCTGTTGCCATTTACTCTTACTCCCATCCATATCTATTCTTCCGCTATTCCTGATCGCAAAGGAATTATACACCAGTAAAAAATCGACCGTCAACTTCTTACATTCCGCCGCATTGCTGTAATACCGTAATTCACCTTTCAGGTTGTGTTCTTATACACCTCACAGGTTGTTTATTTGTTTTTTTATTCAAAATATAATGTAGTTTGGAGGTATTTTTATGGAGAACTTATACGCACAGATCGGTCAGAGGATCGTACAAATCCGGCGCTCAAATAACCTTACGCAGTACCAGCTTGCAGAGATGCTCGATATCTCTGTCAAACATTGCAGCGCCATAGAACGGGGAAAATCCAGTCTGTCCCTTGAAAAAATGATTGATTTCTGTGATCATTTCGGCGTAGATCTTGATTATCTGATCCGCGGGATCAAAAAATCGGATACAATTTTATCCTGCATTCCACATACCGTAGTCGAGATCATGACTTCTGACGACGAAAAAAGGAAGCAATTATTTATAGAATACATAGAAATGTTCAATTCCATTTCCAATTCTGATTAACAGCTATTCCTATTGATATAATGGCATATTTCCATATCATAACAAAAAACGAATCTGAAAGCCTTTTGCTTACAGGTTCGTTTTTTATATCTGTTATTTGAAATATTTGTTGATGATCTCGTTTGCCTTATCCGTATCATCTGTTACACAGTATACAACATAATTTCCGTCCTCTTTTATGATCGCCTTGTCAAGACGTCCGGTTTCGGATGGCTTGTAATCTGCATATGATGTTGTCTGTTTTTCTTTTCTGTCTTCACAGGCTGTTTTTACCTTGTCAGCCGCATCTGAATCTGCTGCCTCGAATACTGCAATCTCCTCAGCAGTTGCTCCGGTCGATACGATTATCACGCTGTCTTTTACGCTGTCTGCATCAATTCCGTAATATGTGAGTGCCATGCCTGCATCAAGCTCTGAAAGCGTATCTTCAAATGTCAGCCCGCTCTTCAGTTCATTTGCCATGTCCTTAACATTTATATTCAGGTCTTTCTTTGAACCACCTGCTCCACCAACCGTTGTTCCACAGCCTGCAAGCATTCCTGCCAGGCTAAAAATTGCACATAACTTTACTAATTTCTTCATCTTGTTTATTCTCTCCTGTTACTTCTATCTGATACTGTTATGATGATCCGAATATCTCTATCCGGGCATTTACTTCTTTATATATACATTCTGTCGGATGTAATCCAGCCATTTCTCGCAATATTCCTGATTGCAATGTCGTCCATCGGTACTGGCATCTGCCGGGAGAACTCCGTCTACCGTCACACTACTTGCAACATCCAGATAAATGATATCGCCATAATCCTTACACATCCGTTTCAACAGCTTGTTGAATGCCTTAATGTTGGAGTTATTATAAATCTCATCTTCATCTGATAAAGCCTTGGATACCGGAAGAATATTCTCAACATAGATCGTTGCATTTGGCTGTATCTCTCTTATTGCATCAATAAATGCTTTATAGTCTTCAATGAATACATCCTCATAGATCCATCCAAGCTCGTTAATACCAAATGAAATGTATATATTCTCATAATCCTTCTGCTTCAGTGCTTCCAGTGCCGTCAACATTCCGTCACTTGTAGAAACAATCGGCTCTGTCATGACCTTTTCGATATTCAGCCCCTTGGAACAGAACGCGTCCAGATTCGACATTCCGGTATAAAGACTAAGTCCCTCGGTTCTTGAATCACCGATCAGTACCGCTGTATCAAAATAAGCATCATCCGTTACATTTCCCGGCGTATACAGTTTCTTATCGTACCAGTCATTTCCCTTAGATGATGTATCCGGGTCCTCGATATTCACATATTTTACTGTTGAACCGCCTTCCTCGGATGATGCGGCAGTCGTTGTTTCTTCCGTTTCCGATGCTTCCGTTGTTACCTTTTCCGTAGTCGGTTTCTCTGTTGTCGCTGCTTCCGTTGTTATCTTCTCCGTCGTTTTTTCCTCGGAAGCCTCCTCTGATGCATCCGATCCGGTCGCAACATTTTCTATCTGATGGTCATTTCCATTTTCTCTGTCAAAGTTCCATATATCCTGTCTGTATCTTGTCGCAAATATCGCTATCGAACATACCAGAAATACGGCAGCCACACTGCTGATCTTTATCTTATCGCACCGCTCACTTTTTATCCTGGTGCTATATCTTTTCTCATTGTCCATTCTCTTATTCATTCCTCTTTTTGCCTTACATTTTATAAAAGGAAAGGGTCTTATCCCGTTAGCTTCGATTATAGCATACCACTTTACATAAGTGTACAGATTTTAAAATTTCTACATAATTCGCAGTTTTAGTCGTTTTTCGACTTTTCTGATTGTTGAAATTAACAAATCTTGTTTCATTTTTATGGACACTTTTTAACTTAAGTGTTACTATTCTATTAGATTTTTGAGATGGGTCTGTTTTCACACTTACACATACATAATATTATCTTGCAGACTTTTTCCGTTTTATGTATCTTAAATACAAATACTTATCACTTTATATGGGAGGCTACTATGAGTTTTAGCGCAAAAAACTATGATTTTAAAGGCGAAACCTGTATCGAACTTATCGCAGGAGATTTTCGTGCATTGATCGCACCTTTTAACGGAAGTAATGTAATGAAGCTTGAAAACACAGCTCTTAATATTGATATCTTAAGAAATGATCTGTCACTTTCACCGGAAGAACTGAAGGCTGCTGCCGAGGTATACGGTATGCCTACTTTATATCTTCCAAACAGATTATCTCATGGAAATCTGAAAACCTCAGATGCCATGTATCATTTTCCTTGCAACGATCCGCTGGGCAACCATCTGCATGGTTTTCTTCACAAACGCTGCCATACAATTGATGACATGTATGTAGAGGGTGAAAGTGCTGTTGCAAAGACTTCTTATGTATATGATGAAAATGATGAATTTTTCGAAACTTTCCCTGTCAGCTTCAAGGCAGAATTTGTCTTTACACTGACAGCAGACGGACTGGATTATTCCTTTACACTGACCAACCTTTCCAAGGTTCAGATGCCTTATGGTGTATGTAACCATATCGCATTCAAAGCACCGTTTACAAATGGCGGAAGCGGCGCAAATGTGCGTCTGCAGGTTCCGATCGGTGACAAATGGGAACTCAGCGACACCTGTATTCCAACCGAGAAAACACTGCCGCTTACCAGATATGATATGATGTACAAAGAGGGCGACATGGTTCCTGTTCTTCAGGACATCGACAACGACCTCTATACCGCTGAAATGAACGAATTAGACGGCAAACCATTCTATGGTGTCATCGTAACCGATAAAGTTACAGGCGTTCGTGTCTGCTACGAAGTATGTGATGTTATGAAATACTGGATCATGTGGAATGATCACGGCATGAAAGAATTCTTCTGTCCGGAACCTATGAGCTGGAACATTGATGCTCCAAACCTTTCCGGTGATCCTGCCGTAACCGGCTACACCGAACTGGCTCCCGGCGAATCCAAAACCGTAACCGAGAGAATCTTTGTAAGATAAAAAAGTCTATCGGGATATGTCCTTTCAGAGAAACGGCTCTGCTATAAATGACTCGCTGCGATTTCTGTTCGCTGCACATGCCTAATTTGTAAATACTCCTGTGCTAACTCGCCTTCGGCTCAAACAAGCACCCGTATTTACTGGCAATGTGCATCTTACTACGAAATCCACGCTAATGTCATTTTATAGCAGAGCCGTTTCTCTGAAAGGACACATCCGGTAGACATAGATTTATAAAAAACATGGCATATGTATTCTGTGTAAGGAATAGCATATGCCATGTTTTCATATAAGGCCCGGTCTTATTCGGACTCTACCGTTCCGCCGATATACCATTTACCGCCCTTCTTGTAACAGATCAGTGACATCTTGTCATCCTCTGTCTCTGTCTCTCCAAGGTAGTTTATTGTCATGGTATAATCAACATCACAGATATAAGCACATCTTACTTTGCTTGCTACAGACGTATCACCATACAGACCTTCGCACATATTCTTGATAGTTGCTCTGTTTGCCTTCTCTGTTGATGTGATCTTGTAATCAATAGAATACTCAACCCCCATAGAGGTCAGAAGCTCAAAGCTGCTGGATAATGTTTCTACATCATTGTCAGCAACACAGTCTTCATCAACAAGTGATACGATCTTATCTGTATCTGCTTCTTCAATTCCGGTCATAAACTGATCTACTAATTTCTTGCTCTTCTTGGCTCCCCCAAGCGAACCTGAAAACAGGAATATAACTGCTGCTGCAATTACTGCAAGTGCAACAATGATTCCAATAACTGCTCCTGCACCGGATTTCTTCTTTTTTGGTGGCTGCTGATAACCTGCGCCAGTATCAAATCCCGGTGTACCATATGCATTTCCTGCATAACCATTCTGCATTGGATCTCCCTGATACTGTGATCCACCATACTGTGGATCCATCCCCATTCCCTGCTGTGGTTGCGCACCATATGCTGCATTTTCCGGCTGCTGTGGCTGATCATTCCCAGCAAGTGTAAACCCACCACTTGTACCTACTTCTGCTCCACATACAGGACAAACTGAACCATTTGTCTCTGCTCCGCAATTTGGACAATTCATAATCTCTCCTCCTAAAACGTAAAAAATAATATATATGTGAACATTTTATGTCTGTTCACATTTTGAGTGTATCAGATGAGGCTTCTTTTTACAATGATTATTTTTCCACATTTTATCATGGGTTTTGTTGTCAAATATCCTATTTTATTATATAATATGCCCATATGGCTGTTTTTATAAGGGGCACACTATGTCCTTTGTAAGGGAGAGATCATGGAGCAGTGGATACTGCCTGATAACGGCAGACACTACTTATCTTAATACACATGAAAGGAAGGTATATATTACATGAAGTTTGGTTATTTTGATGATGCCAACAAGGAGTATGTCATCACATCTCCTAGAACTCCTTATCCTTGGATCAACTACCTTGGAACACAGGATTTCTTCTCACTGATTTCAAATACAGCGGGAGGTTACAGCTTCTACAAAGATGCTCGTCTTCGTAGAATTACAAGATACCGTTATAACAATGTACCTATCGATATGGGTGGTCGTTATTTCTATATTAACGAGAATGGTACAATCTGGAATCCGGGCTGGTCACCGGTTAAGACAGAGCTTGACGAATATGAATGCCGTCATGGTATGGGTTACACAGTGATCACCGGTAAGAAGAACAACTTAAAGGCAGAGGTTACTTTCTTCGTACCTCAGAATTATGCCGGAGAAGTTCAGCAGGTTGTTCTTACAAATGAAAGCTCAGAAGAGAAGACTTTCTCATTCTTCTCATTTGAAGAGTGGTGTCTCTGGGATGCACAGGATGACTGCACAAACTTCCAGAGAAACTTCAGTACAGGTCGTGTAGAGGTTGTTGGTTCAACAATCTACCACAAGACAGAGTACAGAGACAGACGTGATCATTTCGCATTCTACACAGTAAATGACGAGATCGACGGTTACGATACAGACAGAGATTCATTCATCGGACTTTACAATGGTTTCCACAACCCACAGGCTGTTGAAGCCGGCAAGTCAAATGATTCATTTGCAGATGGATGGTCACCAATCGCTTCACACTATAAAAAGATCACTCTTGCTCCGGGCGAGACAAAGACTCTTGTATTTATTCTTGGATATGTTGAGATGCCTGTTGACCAGAAGTTCGAAGCTGATGGCAAGACGATCAACAAGGTTAAGGCTCTTGAGATGATGGAGAAATACAACACTCCTGAGAAGGTTGCAGCAGGTCTGGCAGAACTCAAAGAACACTGGAACAACCTCTTAAGCATCTTAAATGTTAATACTCCTGATGATAAGGTTAACCGTATGGTTAATATCTGGAATCAGTATCAGTGTATGGTTACATTCAACCTTTCACGTTCAGCATCATACTTCGAGTCCGGTATCGGCCGTGGTATGGGATTCCGTGATTCCAACCAGGATGTACTTGGATTTGTTCATCAGATTCCTGATCGTGCAAGAGAAAGAATTATTGATATCGCTTCTACACAGTTCCCGGATGGTGGATGCTATCATCAGTATCAGCCACTTACAAAGAAGGGTAATGCAGATATCGGTGGTGACTTCTCAGACGATCCATTATGGCTGATCCTTTCTGTATCTGCATACATCAAGGAGACAGGCGACTGGGGTATTCTTGATGAGATGGTTCCATATGACAACGATATGTCCATCGCTAAGCCAATGCTTGACCACTTAAAGGTTTCCTTCTACAAGATCGTAAACAACCTTGGACCACACGGACTTCCACTTGCAATGAGAGCTGACTGGAACGACTGTATCAACCTTTCATGCTTCTCCGATACACCGGGTGAAAGCTTCCAGACATACACCAACCCTAAGTTCGCTGCTGAAGGCGGATACTCAAAGGTTGCTGAGTCAGTTATGGTTGCTACACTCTTTACATATGCAGGTCCTAACTATGTTGCTATTCTTAAGCACCTTGGAATGGACGCTGAAGCAGAAGCTGCTCAGGCTGAGATCGATAAGATGAAAGCTAACATCATGGAATCCGCTTGGATGGTGACTGGTTCTTAAGAGCATACGATGCAAATGGTGAAAAGATGGGATCTAAGGAATGTGAAGAAGGACAGATCTTCATCGAGCCACAGGGCTTCGCTATTATGTCAGACATCGGTAAAGATCAGGGCTGCGACAAGAAGACACTTGCTGCTATTGATGAGCGTCTGAATACACAGCACGGACTTGTACTTAACAATCCTGCATTCACAAAGTATTACATCCAGTATGGTGAGATCTCAACATACCCAGGCGGATACAAAGAGAATGCCGGTATCTTCACACATAACAATGCATGGATCATCTGTGCTGCTGCTTATGCAGCGCCGGCGATCAGGCATTCAAATATTACTCAGAGATCGCTCCTGCTTTCACTGAGGAGACATCTGATATCCACAAGACTGAGCCATATGTATATGGTCAGATGATTGGTGGTAAGGATGCGGGATCCGATATCGGAAAGCCAGGCAACCACTTTGGTCAGGGTAAGAACTCATGGCTTACAGGTACTGCAGCCTGGAACATGGTAGCTATTTCACAGTACATCTTAGGTATCTCAGCAGACTTTGATGGTCTTAAGATCGATCCATCTATTCCTGCTGCATGGGATGGTCTGAATGCTACACGTCAGTTCCGTGGTGCTACATATGATATCAAGGTTACAAATCCGGATCATGTAAATAAGGGTATCAAGAGTGTTACTGTAGATGGCAATGCTATCGAGAGCAATGTTCTTCCAGTATTTGGTGATGGCAAGACTCATGCTGTAGAAGTAGTAATGGGTTAATCCATATATCAGATATTGATATAAAAAACGAGACACATATGACTGTATATTGCAGATCATATGTGTCTCATTTTTATTTCTATTCATCTTCCGTTTCTGTAATCTCAACTGCCATTGGATCCAACCGGCTTCGGTCATAAGCTTCCGTATTGATATTGGTCTGATCGATCTCTTCATATCCATCATCCAGATAATCATCTACAACCCCATCTGTTCCAAGATCTCCGGCAAAGGAAGATACCCTGTAGTGAAGCTTTCGATATATCTTTTTAATTACCTTGATCACTAATACGATGCACCAGTTAATGATATAAGCCAAAATGATACTGATAACTATATCCTTACCACTGTCTCCAAATCTCTTCTGGATCGGAGTTCCAATATAACGGATCACAAAATACTGGGTCAGGTAAAAATCAAATACCATAGAGCTTAAGATTCCAAATGGTGATAATGTAAATATATGAGAAATCATTCCACCGTCATAAGAAAATACCATCACGATCAGCACATACAACAGCAATCTCAGAAGTGCTGTAGGAATTCCATATTTCCCAACTGTTCCCAGATAAATGAGAACCGCTGCCACAAGCACTACCAGCTCTGCTCCGGTCAGAAGATTTCTTCCAGCGGAACGATCTGTCTCGATCCGAATATTCAGTCTGAAATTTGCAAGCCAGACACCAATACAGAATAAAATAAGATTCATCAGAAACAGATATGGCATATCATGCTTCAATACCATTGCATCAGCAAGTGGTCCTGCAACAATTATATATACAGCGATCAGCCCGGCTATCACCAATCCACTTCTTTTCAGATCCCGCTTCATTCTTGCCGCCAGCATACCGATCACCGGAGCCAGAAGATAGATCAGAAAGATTGCTGATACAAACCAACTGACCGGA
This sequence comes from Clostridium sp. AM46-21, assembly GCF_003480025.1. Classification (NCBI taxonomy): domain Bacteria; kingdom Bacillati; phylum Bacillota; class Clostridia; order Eubacteriales; family Clostridiaceae; genus Clostridium; species Clostridium sp. AM46-21. Next base: position 68,527 of record NZ_QUIB01000002.1, on the reverse strand, counting down.
TTCAGTGCCATATAATATCCAGCCTTCGGTATCATTGCCTGAAGCATCGGTATACTGATGATATACTTCACGATCAGTGTCTTAATTTCCTGTGAACCGGGATGGCTGCACAATGCGAGGATCAGGAATACTGTCTGCATGATCATATAAAGCGGATACAGAATTCCCAGCTTCTTTCCAAGAAATTCCAGATAATTCTTCTTGTTCAGATTAATAAACTTCTTATGGTAATGAATACCGATTCCAAATCCTACCAGAACAAAGAAAAATGCCATTCCAAATATCCCATTATCCAGATATTTGTCATAAACTGCCTGTGCTTTTTCTCCCGGCATCATCCCCACACAATATGATAAAAAGACAAGGGTAATCATGATAACCTTCCATGCCTCAAATGATTTTGCTTTTACCTTCATATTCCTTCTCTCCTGTGCAATAAAACTTTTTTTGCTCATTTGGATTTATTATAGCATCTAACAACATACATATGCAAATCTTATATTTTCAAAAGCGCTGGCAGATTCCTTGACACTCCATTCTCCCTGAACTAAAATTAAAGAATACCGTTCTGCCAGTTCATATGGCAGCGGCACAAGGAGAAGTTATATGAAAAAAGTGAATCTGATCGTTCCCTGTTACAATGAAGCGGAAGCACTTCCTTTATTTAAGAACGAACTGAACAAAGTAATCCAGACTCTGGATCAATATACATTTGAGATACTTCTGATCAATGATGGTTCTACAGATACAACCCTTTCCGTCATGAAAGAAATCTGTGATACGGATTCTCATTACAAATACATATCATTTTCAAGAAACTTTGGAAAAGAAGCTGCCATGTATGCCGGCTTCTGTAATTCAGATGGTGACTATGCCGCCATCATGGATGCAGATATGCAGGATCCCCCTGCCCTGCTGCCTGATATGCTCCACTGTCTGGAAACCGAGGATTATGACAGTGTTGCCACCCGGCGGGTATCGAGGATTGGAGAACCAAAGATCCGTTCCTTCTTTGCAAGGAATTTTTATAAGCTTATCAACAAGATCTCGGACGCAGATGTTGTCGATGGTGCCAGGGACTTTCGTCTGATGAAGCGTGAAATGATAGACAGTATCGTCGCCATGTGCGAATACAACCGATTCTCAAAGGGTATCTTTGGCTGGATCGGTTTTAAGACCAAATGGCTGGAATATGAAAATGTAAACCGCATTGCCGGAGAAACAAAATGGAGTTTCTGGGGCTTATTCAAATATGCGGTCGATGGAATCATCAATTTTTCCGAAACCCCGATGTCCCTTGCATCCGGGCTTGGCATTTTTCTGACGATCTTTTCCTTTCTTATGGTTATTTTCATTATTATAAGAAAAGAAATATTCGGAGATCCGGTTGCCGGCTGGCCATCTCTTGCCTGTATCATCATCTTTATTGCTGGACTTCAGTTCCTGTGCATGGGTATTATGGGTAAATACATTGCCAAGACATATCTGGAAGTAAAAAACCGGCCACATTACATCGTATCGGAAACAAATAAGGATCATGTAGATCCGATCCATTAGGAATAAAAACAAAGAAGGCGTATATATAATGAAGAAACTTACATATATTATTTTGCATCTGCTGATTCTTCCATTGCTCCTCTACGGATTTTCTTTTTCTGTATCTGCGGAAGAAACCAGTTCCGAAGACACTGTTATACAGGTTACTGCGGAAGACGGCAGCGACATATCCCAAAAGCTGAACGAAGCGCTGATCAATGCCAGAGATCTTGCCGAAAGCTCCGGGCAGATTGTTACAGTCAGGGTTCAAAAAGGTAGTTATCTTCTTTCCGCTGCGCTGCATATTTACAGCAATACAACGCTGGATGTCACGGATGTTCACTTTACATTTGCCGGTTCCCATCGGTTCAATATGCTGATCACCGGTCCATCATCAACAGAAAATTACAAAGACTATGACGATTACAACAACAGTGAAGCCTGCTCCGGCTATGATGCCTATAAGAATATCACGGTTCTGGGCGGAATCTGGGAAAGCACCGAAGCCAATCTGAGTTGTATCGTTCGTATCTTTCATGCTACTAATATTACCCTTGACGGTCTTACTTTCACGGGCGGCGGATGCGTACATCAGCTAGAGGTTGCTGCGATCGACGGCTTTTATGTCAGAAACTGCACATTTAAAAACCACGGCAAACGTGCTGACGATACCAAAAACTTTGAAAAAGAAGAAGCCATACAGCTCGATATGCCATACAGTGAACTGGTATATCCCGGCACTTATCCGGACGGAACCCCTATGAAGAATGTGGAGATCACACACAACACATTCCAGAATATTGCCCGTGGTGTCGGAACACACACCATGCTCTGCGGTGCATATCACGAGAATATCAAGATCAACGATAACACATTTATCAATGTGCTGGAAGAATGTGTTGTCTGCTTAAACTATGTAAACTGTGAAGTAAAGAACAACACGATCACCAACTGCGGCGGCGGTATTCTGGTTCAGAATGCCAAGGAATACGAAGTATCCATGAACACAACGGTTTTAAATGGCGCAAAGAAGATCGACAACGCTGTTATCAACAATGCAGTAACAGAAGTCAGCGGCAACACCATGAAGCTGACCTACCATCCGACAACATTAAAAACTGCCGGAATCTTCGTTTATGGAAGAAAGCTGAACAGCAACATCACAGGAGGAGATGGATTTCCTCTGCCGGATGAAGATTTCTATATCAGCTCCGTTATTATACGAAACAATACGATCATCACACCGGGAGACGGTATCACCTTATCCGATGCAAGAGATTGCGAGGTATCCGGTAATACAATCAATGGATATAATTTCTCGCCGGATGACAAATTACGAACTTCCAGAGATGGCATCCGTATTGATCAGTCCAGTAAGAATATCTCCGTAACCGGAAATGAGATTAAGAACATGCCGCGTTATGGTCTGTATATTACGGACAACAGTACCGCCTCTGCGATTGAAAATAACACCTTTAAAAACTGTACCGGAACCGGAATCTTTCTGACAGACTCCAGTGCATGTATCTATGATATTGCAAACAACATTGTAAAAAACTGCAAAGCCGGCGGTATTCTGGTTGGGAACAACAGCCGTGTCACGAACATAACAGGAAATGCCTTTGGTGCTGTCAGTGGCAATCCGGCGATCAAAGTATACAGCAACAGCCGTACCGGGCTGATCTCGACAAACCGGGTACGTGACATGGGTGATAAAACAAAAGCAACCGCTGCAAATGCAATTGAGATCACCGGACGCTCTTTTGCAAAAGAGATTTCATCCAACCGGATCTATGCATCAAAAACGGACGTCTCCTCCGGAATGGGAATTCTGGTTGATAAGGCCTCCAAAATTGCAGGTTCCGTAAAAAACAACACGATCTCGGATGCAGCCCTGTATGCCATATCTATTGCCAATCATTCCAAGGTTGCAGAGCTGGTCAGTGAAAATGTGCTCTCTTCCATTGGCAAAAGTGCGATCGCAGTAAATGGAGCCAGCAGCATCGGTCAGAACATTGAAGGAAACTCTATCAATGGAAGTGGAACCAACGGTATCCTTCTGGAAAAAGAAGCAACGGTCTGTGGCGGCATCAACAATAATACAATCAGTGAGTGCAGCAATTACGGCATCAATGTCCAGAGCATCAATAACGATACAACTATCTCGTATAACTATATTTCCGCAAAAGGCAATGCCCCGATCAACATTGCTGCACACAGCAATTACCTGCTGACAGTTGTCAAAAATACCTTATGTGGATCTGCATCATTAAATGGTATGCAACTATCCAAATGCAATGTAGCTATTTCTGACAACGATATTACTGATTTCAAATATGGTATTGCTGCTTCCTCATCCGTATCCGGTGCGATCAGCAATAATATATATAACGATATAGCAAATAAAGATCTGTCGATTAATGACACTGACCAGAAAATATGCGGTACGGTAACGGATCTCACCTGTTCTATGAATACAGCACGCAATCAGGCAACCTTATCATGGAAGAAGGTCAAAGGAATCAGTGGCTATGAAGTACAATACAGTACAACCGATCATTTTTCCGGCAAATCGACAAAACAGCTTGGCAAGGAACAGACATCCTATGCTTTACAGGATCTTCCAAAGGGCAAAACAATCTACTATCGTGTTCGTGCCTATCGTTCCTTTGGAAATCTCAGCATCTATGGTTCCTATACAAGCGGAAACTTTACCGCCTGATCCTGTCAGGCAGATACTTAGTGGCATCTGTTTTTTAACAGTCAACCAGAACATCTGATATTTTGGAAAGGGGAAGTTTTATGAAAAAACATCTTATCTCATGTATGGCAGGAGCAGTCCTTGCATCCGGTCTTATCTTCGGAACTGCATTTCGCTCAAATGCTGCAATGCCGGCTTCCGGTTTTACAACAGCGCCGGTCTTTGCCGCCGCATCGAATGACGACATGCTTATCACTGACAGTGTGATCACACTGACTGTCAAAAACGGAACTGACATTACAACAGAATTAAACACAGCTTTAAAAACTGCCAGAGATATGGCAGATCAGACGGACAGTATCATTACTGTAACCGTTCCTTCCGGTTCTTATACCCTGTCATCGACAGCCCGTATTTTCAGCAACACCACATTAAATCTGAAAGGTGTTACACTGACCTGTGCAGACAATGGTAAATTCAACATGATCATATCCGGTACTCCCGGCTCCTACAAAGACCAGACAAACTACAACAAAAGTGATCTCTGCACCAGATATGATGGATTTAAAAATATAACGATCAATGGCGGAACGCTGATCGGAAACAGCGAGAATACTTCCAGTATGATCCGTCTCTTTCATGCAACAAATGTAAATCTGTCCGGTATCACGCTGTCGGGCGGCGGTTGTGTGCATCAGATGGAGGTCTGTGCGATCAATGGCTTCTATGTAAAAAACTGTACTTTCAAAAATAACGGACGGGAAACCGGTGTGACTAACGCCCACGTCAACCAGGAAGCCCTTCAGCTTGATACTCCATGTAAAGAAGCCGCATTTCCGGGTGTCGTTCAGGATGGCACAACAATGAAAAACGTTGAGATCACCGGATGTAAATTTCAGAATGTCATCCGTGGCATTGGCAGCCATACACTTCTTCTGGGTGCTTACCATGAGAATATCAAGATCAATAACAATACCTTCAATAATGTTATGGAAGAATGTATTATCGGACTTAACTACCGCAACTGTGAGATCAAAAACAATACGATCACAAACTGCGGCGGCGGTATCCTGTTCCAGAATTTTAAATCCTACGAGGCTCTGTTATTTCTACCATTCTGGACAGTAAACAACCATACAAAGGAAAGATCATCTACAATCTGAACTCTGTCATCAGCGATAACACGATCACCTTAAAGTATTCTCCATCCTGTGAGAATCCTGCAGCTATTAAGGTATTTGGCCACAACCAGTTGAAAAAAATGAAAGGTGCAGACGGTAAATATTTCCCTACCGGAAATTATTACATTACCGGTGTAACCGTATCCAATAACAATATCACAACAGCCGTTACCGGCATCCACATCACTGATGCCTGGAACTGTATCTTTACAAACAATACCGTTACCGGAAAGGGATTCAGCGCAAAGGATCCTCTGAAAAATGAACGAGACGGCATCTTTATTCAAAGCTATGCAAAAGGACTTGTCCTGTCAAACAACAAGGTCTCCGGAATGACCGGACACGGTATTGCCATTCATTTCTCATCAACGGCTAAGGATATTATCAACAACACAATTTCCAACTGCGGCGGTTATGGTATTCATATCTATCAGAACAGCGGTTGTACCGGTTTATTATCCAAGAATAAAATAAAGAAATGTACAAGTGGCGGCATCAGTCTCAGTACGAGCTCTACGGTAGCAGATATTCTATCCAATACCATCACCGGCGGCTGTACAGATACAGGTATCAGCCTGTACAATAACTGTAAAGCCGGAAAGATCAAAAACAACACGATCACAGCCATCGGTAAAAATGCTCCTGCAATCAAGCTGTCTCAGAAGTCAGCCTCTAAAACCATAACCGGAAACAAGATCCAGGCAGGAAATGCAAAATATTCCTGTGGAAGAGCAATCTTCCTTTATAACGGTTCCAAGGTTCGCGGTTCCATTATCGGCAATACTATAGAAAACAGCAGCGATACGGCGATCTGCATCTCCACAAAATCAACCGTAACCGGAGGCGTTACAAACAACCAGATCCTGTCAGCCGGAAAATACGGTCTTCAGGTCTTCAACGCATCGACTATAAAGAAAACGGTTTCGGGAAATACGATCAAGAAGGCAGCAACAAGCGGTATTAATATATGCAGTACCAAAAATGTGCTGACAATCGATAAAAATACAATATCCGGAAGCTCCAAGGCAGCCATCTATGTACAACCGGCTTCCACACAATATAAAGTGACAGTTAAAAACAACACGATTACCGGCAATAAAAAAGGTCCTGGTGTCTCAGCTCTCCAGGCAAATATCAAAGTGACCGGCAATAAAATATCCAAAGTGACCTTCGGTGTATATGCAGACCAGAAGTGCAAAGGCAACATCTACTCAAATAAAATTTCCAAAGCCTCCCGCCGCAAGGTATACACTGCCACTAAAAAAGTGAAGCTAAAAAAATAACCCCTCCGAAATGGATATATCACTTATTGAAAGCCCCCTATAATACATTTATGCCGCAGAGCGCAAGCGTTCTGCGGCATAAATGTATATATATCTTTTTTTTATACATAAACAGACCCGTGAGCATTATATATGTACATCATTATGCAGCAAGCCTATCCGAGTGCCGGTACTTAGGTTGCGTCTTTTGCAACCTTATGTACCGCTGCACCGAGGATAGAACGAAAGTGTCTTGCGGAATAATGGATGTACTATATAACGATCACGGGTCGTACATATATTATTAGTCTAATGTGACTTTAACCTTTTTGAGGTTCCAGATTTCTTTTGCGTACTCTTCGATTGTTCTGTCAGATGAGAACTTACCGGAGCATGCTGTATTCAACATAACCATCTTAGCCCAGTTCTTCTCGTCTCTGTAAAGAGTATCGATCTTTCTGTGAGCTTCTACATAAGAAGCAAAATCCTTAAGGATGAAGTATACATCTTCGTTGATAAGTGAATCATACAGATCTCTGAAACGATCCGGATCATCAGAAGAATACATACCATTGATAAGCTGTGTAAGAACAGTTCTTACTGCTGCATCATTGTTGTAGATATCCTTTGGATTGTATCCACCTTCACGCTCATACTTCATAACTTCTTCAGCTCTTAAACCGAAGATAACTGCATTTTCTTCACCAACTTCTTCAACGATCTCTACATTTGCACCATCCATGGTTCCAAGTGTAACTGCACCGTTTAACATAAATTTCATGTTACCGGTACCGGATGCTTCCCTGGAAGCTGTTGAAATCTGCTCGCTGACATCTGCTGCTGCGAAGATCAGCTCTGCATTGGATACTCTGTAGTTCTCGATGAATACCACCTTGATCTTACCCTTGATAGATGCATCATTGTTGATAACATCTGCAACAGAGTTGATCAGCTTGATGATAAGCTTTGCTCTCTTATAACCGGCGGAAGCCTTTGCACCAAAGATATATGTTGTTGGATACATATCATATGATGGATTTGTCTTCAGCTCGTTGTACTGATACATAACATGTAAAATATTAAGAAGCTGTCTCTTGTACTCATGAAGTCTCTTAACCTGTACATCAAAGATAGAACGAGGATCTACATCCACGCCATTATGCTCCTTGATATAATTTGCAAGACGGATCTTGTTCTGGTACTTGATATTCATGAATTCCTGCTGATACTTCTCATCAGTAGCATATACTTTTAACTTCTTCAGATTTGAAAGCTTAACGATCCATTCATCACCGATCTTATCTGTGATCCAGCTTGCAAGAAGCGGATTACCATGAAGAAGGAAACGTCTCTGTGTAATACCATTTGTCTTATTATTGAACTGCTCAGGTCTCATCTCATAGAAGTCCTTCAGCTCTCTCTCTTCCAGAATCTTTGTATGAAGTGCTGCAACACCATTTACAGAGTAAGAACCTGCGATAGCAAGATGTGCCATCTTAACCTGACCATCATAAAGGATAGCCATGTTCTTAACCTTATCCTGGTTGCCCGGATACATAGACTGGATCTTCAGTACAAATCTTCTGTTGATCTCTTCTACAATCTGGTAGATACGAGGAAGTAATCTTGAGAATAATTCGATTGGCCATTTCTCAAGAGCCTCAGCCATGATCGTATGGTTGGTGTATGCACATGTTCTGGTTGTGATATCCCATGCGTCATCCCACTCAAGACCTTCTTCATCCATAAGGATTCTCATCAACTCTGCTACTGCAACTGTTGGATGTGTATCATTCATCTGGAACGTGATCTTTTCCGGAAGCTTATGAATATCACTGTTTTTCTCTTTGAATTTCAGGATTGCTCTCTGAACAGACGCTGAAATGAAGAAGTACTGCTGTCTCAGTCTTAATTCCTTGCCTGCATAGTGATTATCATTTGGATAAAGAACTTCAACGATCGTCTTAGCAAGGTTCTGCTGTTCAACAGCCTTTTCATATTCACCCTTATCAAATGAATCAAGACAGAATTCCTGATCTGCTTCTGCATCCCAGATACGAAGTGTATTTACAACATTGTTGCCATAACCGACAACCGGAACATCATATGGTACGGCACGAACAGTCTGATAACCATCCTGAATAAAGTAATTTCTTCCATCTCTGTTCTCAACTCTTACATAACCGCCAAATTTAACTTCTACAGCATACTCCGGGCGCTTGATTTCAAATGGGTTGCCATCCTTTAACCAGTCATCCGGCAGCTCGATCTGATAACCATCCTTGATCGCCTGCTTGAACATACCATAACGATAACGGATACCACATCCGTATGCCGGATAACCAAGTGTTGCAAGAGAATCCAGGAAACATGCTGCAAGACGTCCCAAACCACCGTTACCAAGTGCTGCATCCGGCTCCTGATCCTCAATCAGATTCAGATCAAATCCAAGTTCATCCAATGCTTCTTTTACTGCATCATAGTATGTCAGATTGATCAGATTGTTTCCCAGGGCTCTACCCATCAGGAACTCCATGGACAGATAGTAAACTGTCTTAACGTTCTTCTTCTCATATTCCTTATGTGTTGCTATCCATCTGTCTATTATGTCATCCTTAACAGCGTAGCTGACAGCCTGGAATACCTGCTGTGGAGTTGCCTCTTCGATTGGTCTTCTGTACAATGTTTTCACATTTGTAATAACCTCTTTTTTGAAGCCCTCTTTGTCGAAATCAATCAACTTTTTCATTTATCGTATCCTCCTTGAAAATTGCACGCCAGAATGCATCCCTGACGATTTTTCTATAATCAGATGCCGGTATTATCCGGATCCTTTATATCTCTTTCGTCCTGATTCATCATAATAACCGATTTTACTATGAGAATTTTTGGAAGAAACCTATATTATTTTAACAAAAAAACATGTATTTCTCAATACATGTCTTAATTTTTTGTAGAAAAATACATATTTTTTAGACCAAAGTCTAATTAATCTTGCAATTTTACAATGATTTTTCAGTTATTTTCTGTTTTTATAGTTATTTATACGCTCTTGCCCTATGGGGCATACCAATATCTGAACAGTTTCATAAGGGATTTTCCTTCTAATAACCGCCTGAATAATAGCCGCCACAAGGGAAACAGCACATATTTCCACCACAACAGGAGAGACAAAGCAGGGTAGTGCAGAATGTATTACAGCATTTTGTCATATCCCGGCCTGACATATCCATGCCGTAGCCCTGTCCCTGATCCATATACCATTTCGATCCGCTCTTGATCTGTTCGTACGCCTGCTTGTATTCCATATTATCCGGCTCTAACTGTATCGCTCTCTGAAGCATCTCAAGCGCCCGGATCTGATTACCAAGTCCGGCATTGCACACACCGGAATAATAATGCCATTTTGCATTATGATCCTGGATCTGGTTCAATACTGTTCTTGCTTCCTCATAACTGCCTGACCGCAGATAGTTTCTGGCTGCCTGAAAATATCTGGAATCCTGATCGTTTGGATCATATTCCTCCCGTCTTCCGCCGGTATAACCGCCGAACCCACCAAACGGTCCAAAGCCGCCATAGAATCCGCCAAACGGATCTGACTCATCATAAGTCGTTCTTCCACCGCTGTTGCTGTTTCGGTAACTGCCTGAACCATATGAACCATTTCCATATGGGCTGCCATATCCACCTGCTCCGTATGAATTTCCATAACCGGTATCACCATCCATGATCGCCTTGTATGCCTGCTGGATCTCTTTGAACTTCTCCTCTGCCTCAGCTTTATTTGGATTGTTGATATTCGCATCCGGGTGATATTTTCTGCTCAATCGTCTGTATGCACTTTTTACTTCATCATTACTGGCACCATGCGGCAATCCCAGTACTTCATAAGGATCTTTCATTTATTCTCCATTCTGCCTGTTATCTGCTCTGCTACCGCATCTTTCGGCAGTTGCTTTATAATAATTATTCCATATGCCAGAATACACGATATTTCTGAGAATTTCCACATTTTTTATGATCGGAAGCTTTTCAAATTCTCTGGCACATTCTGCCGCCTGCATCATCAGGACTTCTTTTACCCAGTCTGCAAGCATCTGCCATTCCTCCACCGGAATGTCCTCTGTCTTCGTTTCTTCACTGCATGTCAACTTGTGTATCAGTGGATTAAAGCTGTGTCTTTTCCTGTCTTTTTCGATATCATCGTAAGCGTCCAGAATATATACAAATCTTCCAAGATAATAACCGATCTTTCTCAGATTTTCTTCCCATGCATCAGCTCTTACGGCAAATATCTCTGCCAGCACTTCACCAAAATATCCTGATAGACGATCCAGATCTTCACTGTTTTCTTTCTCAAGCTCGCTGATCTTTGCAAGCCGATCTGCAATAGTATCAATCTTTTGTCTGTAATCATATAACCGGCTGTCTTTCTTTTCCAGCTCTTTCTTCGGTATTAAAAGCTCCGCATACAGCTTACGAAACAGCTTCTTATCATCTGTCCAGTCATCCATGCATTTATAATATGTAAGAATACGATTCATATCCGCTGCATAATCGGAGTACAGATTTCTGGCATATTCATGTTTTGTCATCGGATGAATCACACATCTTTTTGTACCCCGTTCCTCTGACGGCTCATACAATCCGGTAAGCAGCAGCACCAGAAATGTCATATCGTAGCTTAATGACAACTGGCCTTTTGCGCCCTGATCTTCTTTTAATGCCCTGCACAACCCGCAGTAATACCTGTGGTATTCGTCAAATTCTTTAAATTTCATTTCCTGCTGGTTTACTACTATATATCCAAACACGCGCCTGTCTCCAATCAGCTTTTCTTAATAAAAGTATTCCCACATTTCGGACATCTTATCTCGATCCTGCCCTTGCCTCGTGGAATCCGGATCATCTGCTCACAACGTGGGCAGGTGAAGATCTTATAATCTTTTCCGGCTTCTTTGCTTTTCTTCATCCGTTTAAATAGATTGCGAACACTTGCTGTATGGCTTAGAAACCACTTGTTTTCTGCCGCACGCTTGTCATATTTCTTGGAAAAAATACGCACATACCCATAGATAAAGGAAGCGAGTCCAAGGAAATACAAAACTCCTGTCTTCGCCCAGACATCTATGATGATCAGGAGCAATCCTGTCCAAGTCAGAAATGACGAAAACTGGTCATTTCCATATCTTGTTCGCATAAAGTTATAAATCTTATCTCTCATATCAGCACCATTCTTTCTTTGCCCTGCAGATCTGCTGCCATTTCAGTACCTTCAGGTCATTTATTCTATCTATATATTTCCAATCCGATGTTCGTAATATTCTGCCTATCCAAGGATCATTGCAGATTCCTGCAACTGTCTGTAAGCATCCTTTATATTGCCTGCTTCTATATCCGTGATCCGGTCAGCATCCGTCCGGCATACGAGCTTCTTCAGATATTCCAGATCTCTCCGAATCTTCTTGATCTGAGCCTTATCCAGTTTCTGACTTTGTACCTCTAACTGATTTTCTACTTTATATACATATGCTTCAGCTTCATTCCAGATATCCATATTTTCCTTGTTGCCCTGAGTTTCTTCCTCATACCGCATGGCATCTTCTCTTGCCCGGCGAATCTCTTCCTCTGAAAGATTCGTACTGGATGTGATAACGATCTGCTGTTCCACGCCTCTGCCAAGATCCTTTGCAGATACCTTTAGGATACCATTTACATCAAGATCAAATGTAACCTCGATCTGCGGAACTCCTGCAAGTGCTCGCTTGATTCCACTCAGGCGGAAGTTACCAAGCAGCTTATTATCTCTGGTATATTTGCGTTCGCCCTGATACACCTTTACCTCTACATCACGCTGGAAATTTCCGGCCGTCGTAAAGATCTTGGATACCCTGGTCGGAATTGGTGAGTTTCTTGGGATCAGTACATTTGCAATACCACCTAAAGTCTCGATTGACAGAGACAATGGTGTTACATCCATCAGCAAAATATCATTTACCTTATTCGTAACGGTCAGACCACCACTGAGCTTTCCTCCTTGAATCGCAGCTCCCATCGCAACGCACTCATCCGGGTTGAGATTCTTCGAAAGCTCTTTTCCGGTTATCCTCTTAACCTCGTCCATAACGGCAGGGATTCTGGTTGACCCACCAACCAATAATACCTTATCTAAACTTCCGGCTGATATACCTGCATCCCGAAGTGCCTGATTGACCGGACCGTCTGTCCGTTTTACAAGATCATCTGTCAGCTCATTGAACAACTCTCTGGTTATGAGCATATCGAGATGCTTCGGCTCGTTCTTTACGACCGTGATAAACGGAAGATTGATATGAGTCTGCAGCGTACTGGATAATTCCTTCTTTGCCTCTTCGCATGCTTCCCGGATACGCTGTACCGCTGTTATATCTTTCTCCAGATTGATCCTTGTTTCTTTCTTAAATGACTTTATCACATACTGCACCAGACGCTCGTCAAAATCATCACCACCAAGATGATTGTCGCCTGCGGTTGCAAGAACCTCGATCACATGATCTCCGATCTCGATCACGGATACATCAAAGGTTCCGCCACCAAGGTCATATACCAGAATCTTCTGTGCCTGTCCGTTATCCAGACCATAGGCAAGTGCCGCTGATGTCGGCTCGTTGATGATTCGAAGTACATTTAACCCTGCGATCTTTCCGGCATCCTTCGTCGCCTGTCTCTGACTGTCATCAAAATACGCCGGAACCGTGATGACCGCATCATGAACCGGCTCACCTAGATAGTTTTCTGCATCCGCTCTTAACTTTGACAGAATGATCGCCGATATCTCCTGTGGTGAATAATCTTTTCCATCTATTCTTTTTCTATATGCTGTTCCCATTTCTCTCTTGATCGATGCAATGGTTCTGTCAACATTTACCGTAAGCTGTCTCTTTGCAGCATCTCCCACCAGTCTGTCGCCATTTTTCGTAATGGCTACTATCGATGGTGTGGTACGGTTGCCTTCGGCATTCGGTATGATCGTTGCCTGTTCTCCTTCCAGAACGGCCACGCAGCTATTTGTCGTTCCTAAATCTATTCCTATTACCCTGCTCATGTATGATCTCCTATTCTGCATCAATTATTTAAATTATTTTTTCTTACACTTTTTCTAGAATGTATGATAGACAAGTTTTTTGAATAAATTGTGTATAGTTTATAAAGCAAGTATAAAGTGTTTCATAAAACTTTGGCTGCTGACAAATACGAAAACATGCTATAATGAGCATTGCTATGGAATGTGTCTTCATATACCGGCATAATGCGAAAATACTGTTTATTTTCGCAAATATCTAACAAACAGAAAGTGGTGTTTTTATATGCGAGAGAAAACAAAAGCAATTCTTTATATAATTCTGGCCGGTGTCGGTTTTTCTTTTATGAACGTATTCGTACGATTATCCGGCGATCTTCCTACGATTGAAAAAGCATTTTTCCGCAATCTGGTCGCAGCATTCATCGCGCTTGTTGTCCTGATCCGAAGTGATCTCGGACTGCATTATGAGAAACGGCACATTCCGATGCTGTTTATGCGGTCGATCTGCGGCACACTCGGTATCATGTGTAACTTCTATGCAGTCGATCACATGAACATCGCCGATGCTTCGATCCTGAATAAGCTGTCACCGTTTGCCGCTGTTATCTTCTCGATCTTCCTGTTAAAGGAAAAGGCAAGTCTGAAACAATATGCTGCTCTGATCGGGGTATTCATCGGTGCTTTATTTGTTATCAAACCATCCCTGAACTTCGCTGATTTTGCTCCGGGTCTCATCGGTTTTACCGGCGGTATGGGTGCAGGCGCTGCTTATGCGGCAGTAAGATATCTAAGCAACCACGGTGCAAAAAATCCACAGATCGTATTCTTTTTCTCCGCATTTTCGACTCTGGTCATGCTGCCATTTGTGATCGCCTTTTATAAACCGATGTCATTTTTCCAGTTGTTCTGTCTGTTAATGGCAGGTGCCTCCGCTGCTGTCGGTCAGTTCTCGATCACGGCTGCTTATTCACATGCTCCGGCAAAGGAAATATCGATCTTCGATTATTCGCAGATCATCACCTCGGCAATCCTTGGTTTCATTTTCTTCAGCCAGATACCGGATGCATTGAGCTTTATCGGGTATGCCGTTATCATCGGCATTTCTTATCTGAACTGGCGCGCAGGATTAAAAGCAGATGCAGCCGGCAAGTAAATTTAGATATTATTTATAATTATTACTATAATATTTCTTATTGTTTGTATATTGTCAACAACAACAAAGTGTATTACACTGTATTTGACAGGTGTTTTTGCCTTGTTTTTGTAGAAAATATATAGATTGATTTGTGCAGTATATATAAGTCACCTGCACACAGTTACATAATAGGAGGTATTATTTATATGGCTAACAGATTTGTATTAAACGAAACATCTTATCATGGAGCAGGCGCAATCGCAGAGATCGCTACAGAGGCTATCGGCCGTGGCTTCAAGAAAGCATTTGTCTGCTCTGATCCTGATCTCATTAAGTTCGGTGTTACTAAGAAAGTAACAGATGTTCTGGACAACGCAGGTCTTGCATATGAGATCTATTCCAACATTAAACCAAACCCTACGATCGAGAATGTTCAGTCTGGTGTTGCTGCTTTTAAGGCTGCTGAAGCTGATTACATCATTGCGATCGGTGGCGGATCATCCATGGACACAGCAAAGGGCGTTGGAATCGTGATCGCAAATCCGGATTTTGCTGATATCAGAAGTCTTGAGGGCGTTGCTCCTACCAAGAATAAATCCGTACCTATCTTCGCTGTACCTACAACAGCCGGAACTGCTGCCGAGGTTACGATCAACTACGTTATCACAGATGTAGAGAAAAACCGTAAAATGGTATGTGTGGATCCAAAAGACATTCCAGTCGTTGCATTTGTTGATCCTGAGATGATGAGTTCTATGCCAAAGGGTCTGACTGCTGCAACCGGTATGGATGCCCTGACACATGCGATCGAAGGTTACATTACCGCTGCTGCATGGGAATTATCTGACATGTTCCACTTAAAAGCAATCGAGATTATTTCCCGTTCCCTTCGTGGTGCTGTAGCAAATACACCGGAAGGCAGAGCTGATATGGCACTTGGCCAGTATGTTGCCGGTATGGGATTTTCAAATGTAGGTCTTGGTATCGTTCATTCTATGGCTCACCCTCTGGGAGCTCTGTACGATACACCACATGGTGTTGCAAATGCGATCATCCTTCCTACTGTTATGGAATATAACGCAGAAGCAACCGGCGAGAAATATCGTGAGATTGCCCGTGCTATGGGAGTTGCCGGTGTTGACAATATGACACAGGAAGAATATAGAAAGGCAGCCATCGATGCTGTTCGTCAGTTATCACAGGATGTTGGAATTCCAGCCGACTTAAAAGATATCGTAAAACCGGAGGATATTCCTTTCCTTGCTCAGTCTGCATATGATGATGCATGCCGCCCAGGCAATCCAAAGGAGACAAGCGTTGAGGATATCACCAAGCTGTACGAGTCATTGATCTAGGATTTATATAAAAACAGGGATGTAACATCGAGGGCATCATAATCATTATGATGCCCTCAACGTTATATCCCTGTTTTTTATTTTATTTACATCTCACGGAATCTCTTATATCTTGCAGCAGCAATCTCCTCACCGCTCATTCCATCGAATTTCTTCAGGAATTCCTTGGCATTCATTTTAATGAATTTACCGATATATGGGACAGATTCTTTATCTGCTCCGCCATACTCAGGAATCACCTTCTCGATCACACCAAGTCTTGAAAGATCCTGTGCAGTAAGCTGCATAACCTCTGCTGCCTCCTCTGCACGATTGCTGTCCTTCCAGAGAATAGATGCATAGCCTTCCGGTGAAAGAATGGAGTATACCGCATTTTCAAGCATCCATACTTCATTACCAACTGCCATAGCAAGTGCTCCACCACTGCCGCCTTCACCGATCAGGATACAAAGTACAGGAACTTTAAGGGCTGACATCTCGTAAAGGTTTCTTGCGATTGCTTCACCCATACCACGCTCCTCTGCTTCCAGTCCACAGAATGCACCAGGTGTATTTACAAATGTGATGATAGGACGATTGAACTTCTCCGCCTGTTTCATCAGACGAAGTGCCTTACGGTATCCATCCGGAAGCGGCATACCGAAGTTACGCTCCATACACTCTGTCATGCTGGAACCCTTTACCTGTGCGATCACGGTTACAGGCTGTCCATCGATATGACCGATACCACCAACGATCGCTTTATCGTCATTCATTGTTCTGTCTCCATGGATTTCATGGAAATCTTCACAGATATAATCAATATAATCAAGTGCACAAGGACGAGTCATCTGTCTTGTACCACGAATTTTCTCCCAAGGAGTCTTATTCTCAACAGAAGTCAATCTCTCCTTTAAGATCTCGCTGATATCAAACTTCTCGTCTTCTTCCTTATCGAAGTTTGCATAACCGGTTCTCTGTTTATGTGTAACGATCAACTGATACATGGTATCCTTCATCTTATCTCTGGTGATAATACCATCAATAATACCATGCTCTACCAGGAACTCTGAACGCTGGAAGCCTTCCGGAAGATCCTGTCCGATCGTCTGCTTGATAACACGAGGGCCTGCAAATCCAACCAGAGCACCAGGCTCACCTAAGATGATATCGCCAAGCATTGCAAAGCTGGCTGTTACACCACCGGTTGTAGGATCTGTAAGGATCGATACATATAACAATCCGGCTTCCGAATGTTTCTTCAATGCTGCGGAGGTTTTTGCCATCTGCATCAGGGAAATGATACCCTCCTGCATTCTGGCACCACCGGAACAACAGAACATGAATACAGGAAGCTTTTCTTCTGTCGCACGCTCAACCGCTCTGGCAATCTTCTCACCAACAACATAGCCCATACTGCTCATCAGGAATCTGGCATCACAGATACCGATCATAGCCGGCTCACCATTGATCAGAGCCTTACCGACTGTAACCGCTTCTTTCAGTCCTGTCTTTTCCTGCGCAGCCTTAACCTTATCCTCATATCCGGCTGTATTTAACGGATTTGACATCGGCATATCTTCAAACCATGGTTCAAATGACTTTGGATCTGTTACCATCTTGATACGGTTCTTTGTCTTAACACGGAAATAAGAACCACATTCATAACAGATATATTTTGCCTTTACAACTCTCTGCTTATCAAGCTCAGCTCCACACTTCGGACATTTTACAGTCTCCGGTTTTGGCTGTTCTGTTTCGACAGCCTTCATTTTTCCATCTCGGCTTCTTTTGCCTTTTTCTTAATAAATAACATTTCTTTTTACTGCTCCTTATATTTCTGTAAAAGAATACATGCATTATGTCCGCCAAATCCAAGAGAATTGCTGATCGCACAATCAACCTCCTGCTCATATGGCTCTTTACAATAATCAAGATCCAGTTCTTCTTCACTCTCATGAAGACCACGGGTTCTGTGGATATAGCCTTCCTCGATCGTCTTTGCTGTAACGATACATTCGATCGCACCTGCTGCACCAAGAAGATGTCCTGTCATAGACTTTGTAGAATTAATCTTGATGTCCTTTGCATGATCGCCAAATGCTTTCTTGATCGCTCTGGTCTCAACCAGATCGTTTAAATGTGTACTGGTTCCGTGTGCATTGATATATGCAACATCCTCCGGGGATACGCCTGCATCTTTTACAGCATTTAACATAGCTTTTGCAGGGCTCTCGCCTGAATCTTCCGGTGCTGTGATATGGAATGCATCACTGGAGCATCCGTATCCGCTGATCTCTGCATAAATCTTTGCGCCACGCTTCTTAGCATGTTCCAGTTCCTCAAGAATAACGATACCGGAACCTTCACCAAGAACGAAACCATCTCTCTCTTTATCAAATGGAATTGAGCATCTGTCCGGATTATCAGATGATGACAACGCTGTTAATGCATCAAATGTCGAGATACCGATCGGTGAAACTGCTGCTTCTGTACCACCGGCGATCATTACATCTGCATCTCCATACTGAATTGTACGGAATGCTTCACCGATACTGTTTGTACCGGATGCACATGCTGTAACAACATCAATACTCTTTCCCTTGCAGCCAAGCTGAATCGCAATATTACCTGCTGCGATATTGCTGATCATCATAGGTACTGTAAATGGGCTTACACGATTCGGTCCCTTTGTCATGATCTTCTCATATGCACTTTCAAGTTCCTGAAGACTTCCTACACCGGAACCAACACAGGTTCCAACCATGTATGGATCTTCTGCTGTCATGTCAAGCTTTGCATCTGCAACTGCTTCCTTTGCTGCTGCAACCGCGAACTGTGAAAATCTTGCCATTCTTCTTGCAGCCTTTGGATCAATATAATCTTTTGCTACAAATCCTTTTACTTCACCTACAACCTTGCACTTATATTCTGATGCATCAAACTGTGTAATCGGTCCAAAACCATGTCTGCCTTCTTTTAAGCCGTTCCAGAACTCATCCACATTCAAGCCAAGTGGAGTAACCGCTCCCATTCCTGTAATCACTACTCTTCTACTCATATTCAATAATTCTCCTTAATATAAAGTATGATTTCCATTTTCTTCCATATATATACCATCCAGATTATCTGTGAAAGATATAGAAGAAATCCTGCATTGTTAAATTCTATAAAAATTTACTTTGTCAGCTTATGTATAAACCACACATACTGCACAGAATGCATGGTTACGCCGATATTGTACTACATTTTACAAAAATATGGAAATAAATCTTGTAAAGTTTTTATTAATTATCTCACGATTTCACGACATACTTCTCTTCCGACAACATTTCTCCACTATTTTTCTTTTCGTATTGAATAGAAAAGATAAATTTCTTACTGATGAAATAATTCAAAAAGATCACAAGGATCGATGTAAACACCTTAACGCCCATCGCATTCCATTTCAGTCCGGTGACAAGCGCAAAGATAATTCCCGTTTCGATCAGAAGTGTAGATACCCGGCTCAGATAGAATAATGCCAGTTCGATAAAATATGCCTTTACCGTGGCTGCCTTCGTGTGGAATACAGATTTGCGGTTTGTCGCAAATGACACATAGTTGTACAAAATCCACGACATATAATTGGCATAGACCTCATTTATCCCGCATTTGTACATAAAAAACCAGGCAGACCCTAAGTTCACTGCCCCTACGAGTATGCCCCATGCGATATATATGTATATTTCCTTTGGTATTTTGCGTAAAAGTTTCATACCATTCTCCCTATAGTCCTGATATCGGAAGCTGCTTGAGTGTCGTCTCTTCTTCCGGAAATTCCCGGACGATGCGATCATACATTTTGCGGTTAAAAGCTTCCCTTTCTTTATAATTGAATTTCAGAATGTTCTTATAGCCCCATAAATGTGTGAAGATATCCTGGTTCTCGATCTGTGCCGAACCGGGAAAAAAAGATGATATCTGCTTTCCCTGCTTCTCTGCGCACATCGCAAGAAGACGCTGTTCCGCAAATACCATATGGCAGAGATTCTCCTCTGTCTCCAGACAATTCTCCATAAATGTGATCGAACTGTCAACATAATAATTCTTAAACGCTTCATCCGCGATATATAACATACAGGTATTGACCGGAAGAACCTCAAAGCTCCAGTCCGGGTCAAACCGATACTCCTGCTTCATATGGAAAAACTCTTTTCCCGGATACACATCAGGGAATATCCCTTCTCTGTGTATTGCACAGATATCCGTATCTTTTATAATATTCCGTATATCCTTCCAGATGATCAGATCCAGATCCACCATGACCGCAGGCATCTGCATTTTTTTCAATGAATATAATTTGCCGGCTGCCCAGAACACCTTTTCCGGTACCGCTTCCGGCACTGTAATTTCCTCGATTCCGAGATTCCAGATGTGCGCAAGTCCCAGCTTCTCGATAAATACTCTTGCCTCTGCATCCGCACACAAACGGATCCCCCCATTGTGTTTTCTCCACATCAATGCCGAAAGAATCATCGTAAGGACTTCATAGTCCTGCATCCAATATTCTTCCGCTTGTTTTCCCGCCATATACGGTTTTGACCATAAGGAATGAAATCCGTCCATATGTTGTCCTTTCAAGATAATTGAAAACCAGCTAAATATTGATTAGCTGCAGGCTCTTGACCTTCTCAGCCAAGGGGTGCTTCCGCTCTATATTAAATCCAGCCCATAGCCAAATGTGCTGTTTCCGCCTTTTCTGCTGCATGGTCGTTTTGACCGGTTTATAAGCTGCCATTCCGGCGGCATGTAATACCAATGCGGAATATCATAATCATCTGCCCCGCCATCTGTTGCCTGATAAAATGTCGGTGTGTACCGGCTGCCTGCTAAAAATCCACGCTGGCTGCCATTCTCGTATTCCCACTCATACATCCAAGGTCGATTACTGCTTGTCCAGAATTCACGATTGCTGCCCGTCAGATAGCCTCGGTTGCTGCCATAGAAAAAGCCGTTCCGGCTTCCAAAAAAGAATCCCCGATTGCTACCTGTCAAAAACTCCCGCTGACTTCCAAAAAGGAATCCCTGCTGACTTGTCCCCCAAAATCTACCTTGACTTCCAAAGAAGTTTCCACGTTGACTTGTCCTAAACAGACTTCTCTGGCTACCACCGAATAGACTTCTCTGGCTGCCATTCTCATATTCCCACTCATACATCCAAGGTCGATTACTGCTTGTCCAGAATTCACGTTCACTACCAACAAAAGTTCCATGTTGACTGCCTGCTAATATTTTGCTCTGGCTTGTACCGAATAAGCTTCGTTGACTGCTCATCTGGCTTCCAGATACATCCGTACGATTTCCTTTACCGCCATTCTGCGAACCCTGTATCCTCACGTTCTCTGCTTTCTTCTTATAATCAACCGGGATCAATATATTTCCGTTAAATTCCACACTAAAAGGCCTGCCATTCCACATCACATATGTGCGATACGGATACAGCCTGCCCTCATGTGCGATCAACTTCATATAAACAGGAATTCCACCTGTTTTTTCTTCCAACTGTCTTGCCTGTTTTCTTGTTGCCTTTATAAAATAACCACCCGAAGGCAGTCTGTCATTCAGGATGGAATTCAATTCCTCATTCCACTCTATAAAAACATTAAATTCCCCATTATCATTACGATAGTTTCGCATATCAAAAAAAACCAGACCGGCAGCCACTGGAAGCATGTTAGAAATTCTGTTATCAAATTGTGAAAGTTCCTCTCCGGTTCTCTGCAAAAACAATGAATATACGAAATTCATTCAAATCTCCATTCTGACACCCACAAATATGCTGTCCCAATTTTTCTGTCTCACAGGCGTCATTTGTTCGCCCTTCACGCTAAAAAAGCGCTACAATCCCATACTAAATACTCATGATATTATGGTAAACCATTTACCCATTTATTTCAAGAAAAATCACACTTTCTTGCAATGAAAAATCAGCAGAATCAAAACTGCAAAAGCCACAAATATTAACAGCCGCAGAATTCCTGCAAATAGAATAATCATCTTTAGACATAGACAAAAGCCGGACACTATCTCTTTAAACCAAAGATAATGTCCGGCTTTTATCTATCTACACTTTACGCATCTTTATTATCTGCTAATGCTGCCGTGATGATCGCCATAGAATAAACCTCATCTGCTGTACATCCTCTGGACAGATCGTTGATAGGAGAATTAAGTCCTAACAGGATCGGTCCATATGCTGAGAAGTTACCCATTCTCTGTGCAATCTTATAACCGATATTTCCTGCATTGATATCAGGGAAGATAAAGGTATTTGCATTTCCCGCAACCTCTGACTGTGGACATTTCTTCTTTGCAACTCTAGGTGATACGGCTGCATCGAACTGAATCTCACCGGAGATCGGAAGATCAGGGTTACGCTCCTTTGTCTTTCTTGCTGCATTTCTCATCTTATCCACATCTTCGCCCTTACCGGAACCATAGGTTGAATAGCTTAAGAAAGCAACCTTTGGATCTACACCGAAGATTCTTGCACAACGAACAGTCTCCTCTGCGATCTCAACCAGCTCATCTTCATTTGGCTTAATGTTGATACCACAGTCACCCATAGCGAACACTTCATTACCACCTGTTGCAAACGGACGTACCAGAATGAAACAGGATGAAACCAGTGTGTTGCCCGGTCTTGTCTTGATCAGCTGTAAAGCAGGTCTTACTGTATCTGCTGTTGAATATGTAGCACCACCGAGAAGTGAATCTGCAATTCCCATCTTAACAAGCATCGTACCAAAGTAGTTGTTCTGATACAGGATCTCTCTTGCCTGCTCCGGTGTCACACCCTTGCTCTTTCTGAGTTCACAGAACATCTCAACCATCTCATCCATACGATCAAAATTCCTTGGATTGATGATCTCGGAGCCTCTTATATTAAAACCGCTTTCCTCTGCAACTTCATAAATCTTATCAGGATCTCCTACAAGAATCGGATGCAGGAAGTTACTTGCAAGAAGTCTTGAAGATGCTTCCAGAATACGGGGATCAGTACCTTCAGTCAAAACAATTGTTTTTGGATTTTTTTTCAAAATATCGATCAATACACCGAAACCAAAATTTTTACGTTCTTCCACGATTATAGTCCTCCATTGATTATTTATACGAATCATATATCATGCATTACATACACGTTCCGTATATTTTCAGTATTAAAAGCTATACTTGCGCATAGCGAGTCATCTTACTTTTATTATAGTGATTTTTAACGAATAAACAAGGTTTTCCATCGAAATAATTGTACCTTTTTTCGAACATAATTATTATTCAAATTTAGTTTCAATATAATGAAAGTAACAATTTATAATCTTTTAAAATCTTTATCCAATTTTTGATTACACTCGAATTATTTACTTCCATAGTCCACCATCCACCGTCATCATTAGTAAATTTTATAGTAAATTTTCCAGATGACATAATGTTAATTAACTTATTTAACTTTTCAGTATTTTTATTAGTATTAGATGAAATATCTATACTATTTGATAATCAGTTTCGTACAAATCTTTCTTATAGTTATAAAAGCTATTTTCACTATAATCAGGCATACTGAATTTGACTCTTCGGTTCGATGATATAAATTCACAATAATTATATTCAACATCAAATTTTTCATATGAAAATGCCGTAATATTAAAGAACATTTTCAAGTTAATTTTTGCTGTACTTCCATTTTTAACTATATTTATATATGGTTGAAAATCTCCATTTAAAATATATAACTGTTCCTCATTATAAAACAATGATGTTGCTTTAGTCCCTAATAATTTTGCGAAATTTCCAGCATCAACGGTCTTATAAGTAATTCCATTTTTGGAATCATTCATTGTCTTTGCTTTTCTAGTTATTTCTCCGTATGTAGGCTTCTTTTTTAAGATATTCACATAGCAATAATACCGTTTTCCATTTATCAATGCGTATATTCTTGTTTTTCCCTTTCCTACCGCTTGAATTTTGCCATTCTTACTAATTTTTGCAACTTTATTATTAAGTGACTTCCATATTACTTTAAATTTTTTATTTGAGGCATTTGTTTTAACTTTAATTTTTTTGCTTTGCCCTATATATAAACGTATTTGATTACTACTCAATGTATATTGCACTTTTTTTACTTTAACATTACAATATATTTCCTTCCCCTCTACTGTTGCGCATATCTTTGTTGATCCTGCTTTTCTTGCTTTTATCTTTCCATTTTTATCTACATCTGCAATTTGAGAATTTTTTGATTTCCAAACAATTGGTTAGTCAACCTCGAATAAAGAATGACGGCTTATGCTTCGATGTATCCGACAAAATTGTAGTAGATGTGAATATCGCGTTCCTCGTGATCGTCCACGGTATAGCGTTCGCTGATCTCAATTTTCTGAATCAGGCGCACCAGCGTGGGACGGTCTAATTCCTCAAGCTGGGCGTAATCCTGCATCATGTCCAGCCATGCGTCCACAGAGGATTCTGTTTCGAGGCGGGCGGCAAGCTGTTCTGTCAGTTCCTTGCGGCGCTCCTGCTTTTCCCGGCGCTCGGCCTCATACTGATTGAGGAGATTAACGCACACGCTTTCCGGGATGCGCCCCAAAACCTTATCTTCATAAGCGGACTGAATCAGCTTATCCAGCTCCGGAAGCCGTTTGCCGATGGCGTTCAGCTCTGCTTGCAATGTTCTGGTGCGCTCCACGCTGGCGCTCTGTTCCCTCGCTAAAAGCTGCGTCCTCAGCGTCTCACGGCTGTTCTGCGCCCACATTGCCTTGCAACGAATGTCTGTCATGACGATCTGCGTCAGCACCTTCTGGTTGATGTAATGGGACGAACAGGCATTTTTGCCGCCCGATGCGTAGCGGTTGCAGACATACGCCTTGTATTCCGGCTCTTTCTCGGAAACCTTTTTGCGATAGTCCCGCATATACCGCATGGACGATCCACAGTCCATACACCGAAGTAGACCGCCAAAGAGGGCAACCGTGCCGCTCTTGCCGCTGCGCCCTCTTACCGGGTGGTTGTCCATCCGCTGCACGGCGTCCCACGTCTCTTGTGGGATCAACGGCTCATGGGTGTTTTCCACCTTGATCCATTCGGATTCCGGTTTGCTGACCTGTTTGTGGTTTTTGTAGGACACCGTGCCGGTCTTGTTCTGTACCATGTGACCGATATAAACCTCATTGCGGAGAATGGTTTTGACCGTCACATCGTTCCAGAACGGTGTCTCGCCACGCAGATTTTCCCGCCCCTCCGCCATGTAATAGAAGCTCCTTGGCGCAGGGACTTTTTCCGCGTTGAGCTGCAAGGCGATCTTGCGGAAGCCGTACCCCTGCAAGCGCAGATCGAAGATGTGCCGCACCACGGGAGCCGTCACCGGATCGATCTCAAGAACGTGCTTGTCCGCCTCGCTTTTCTTATAGCCGAGGGGCGCATAGCAGCCGACATACTTGCCGCTCTTGAACGTGGACAGCTTCACCGCCTTGATCTTGCTGCTGGTGTCCCGCGCGTAGAGATCATTCATCACATTTTTCAGAATGACCAGCATCTCATTGTTCTTGCGGAGCGTGTCAACGCCGTCGTTCAAAGCGATGAATCGACAGCCGAGGGACGGAAACACAAAGTCTGTGTACTTGCCCGCTTCGATGTAATCTCTACCGAGGCGCGATAGGTCTTTGCAGAGGACAAGATTGATCTTGTGATCCGTGGCGTCCTGCACCAGTCGGTTCAGTCCCGGACGGTCGAAGGTCGTACCCGAAACGCCGTCATCACAGTAATAATCGTACAGCGTCCAACCCTGTTCCCGCACATAGCGGGAGAGCATTTCCTTTTGATTTTCTATGGACACGGATTCCCCGGCACGCTCATCGTCCCGGCTCAGCCGTGCGTAAATACCAACGATATAATTTTCCTGCATTTTCTTATTTAACCTCCCGAAATGCAGTGCGTGATACAATCAGAAATCTGCAATGATTATACCACAGCACGGCTATAGATTCCACTGGGCAATGTGCCGGGATTCAGTTCTCCCGATTGACTTTTTCGAGGGAGAGGGCATCCAGCACGTCCCCCATCTGCTGCTCTGCGACAAAGAAGCTGCGTACACGATACACAGTCCCGTCCTCCATCACCAGCTCCAACTGATCGGGCAGACGCAATTTTTTCTTTGCTTCGGGACGGTTCTCTTTGCAGAAATTGTCTGTTTTCATCTTCGTATGTCCTCCGTAATTTCGGGATGGCTGGTAGCACAGCCGAGCAAATCTGTCAAGGAATTGGCTTTGCCTCGCTGCGCGTCCTTGACAGGCTCGTTCGCCTGTGCAAGCCGGTAATCAAGGCGGCGATGCCGCCATTTGCCAATGAAAATCAACTGCATTCCAAGGCTTTTTTCAATCTCTCATTCCAATTATAACAAGAACAAACGTTCGAGTCAATGCGATTGTTGGAGGAAGAGCAAGCACAGCAAGTGTAGATACACTTGCGAAAAACGGCGTGGGTTGACCGGGATTTACTTGCAGAGTAGCAAGCAAATCCTGTGTGGCCCCACACCGGAAAAACAGAGCGCTCCGGCTGACTGCCGAAACGCTCTGTTTTCATTTTTGGGAAAGTCCCAAGCCCTTATGATCGATTGTTATTTTAGCCGTTTTTATTTCAATAACTGCTACGTCTTTGTCCAGCAATGCGGTCAGTTCATCAGTAGAAAGTCCTTCAATGTGGCTCAGACGCGTATAGCTCCACGAATTGGAGCCGAAGAATATGACAAGCTGATTGCCGGAATATAAAACGATATCTCCCGGCTGCGTCGTTGTCTGGACATCGTTTCTTGAAAAACTCTGCGACAGACTGCGACCTGCTCAAAGCCGCCATAGCGCGAAGCAAAAACTTCAATCGCACCATTTTGCGCCGCTGTAAGCACCTCGCTGACGGTCTCATTGTCTTCCCATAGAACGGTTAGTCATAGGCTCGTTTGCTTCCGTTTCGGTAAAGGGCAGAGGTTCGCCCTTTGAGAGCAGGGCGGCAATGGAAAGCATTAGCTTGCTTTTTCCATCGCTGGGATTGCCCTGCAACAGCGTAACTTTGCCGAACGGAATATACGGATAACACAGCCATTGCACTTCTTTCTGCTCAATTTCACTTGCCTTGAAAACTTCAAGAGGTACACTGACAGTCATTTCATTTAGCTAAGGTTTATTATTGTATCTCACGCCTTTTATAAAAGTGATAGCCATACGCCAAGAAAGTGCACATACCCCGACTCCAACGACAGCAAGTATTGCCAACACCAAGTTGGGTTTGATTTCTATCCCAAGCTGACTCCTGAAGAAACTGGTTGCCAAAACACTTGCACCGCATACAAAACCGATCATCACATAGTAAGCAGTCCTTCCTTTTTCCACACCCAGTTTGAATATGAACGGGAGCGGTATGGAGGACGCAAGCATTGATACGACCAGCATCAACAGCATAAGGACAGCAAGCTTTCCAAGAACAAAATCACCGGCAATCATCATTTTTGTTGCTTGTGCAATTCCCGTAACGAGCAACATAGTTAGTTGAACAAGTACCCCGATTAAGTATTTTTCAGAAACGATTTGTTCTTTTGCATAGGGCATTGTCCCGCTGTACTGCATCCACCCACTACGTTCATCATATCCAAGCAGGGTAACAGGGATCATACCACACAACATACAGGGATAGAATGTAAAAAACAAATTCTCACCATTTGCAAGGGATATCCCAATAATAACAGCGGTAATGAGAATGTATGATCTGCAATACTTCTGTATCATATACCAATCTTTCAATAGAAGTCCCTTCATGTTATTTCGCCTCCTTAACCATAAATACAAACAGTTCTTCGATACTGATTGGGCTGATATGAATATCGGAAGGAACAGCATTTCTCAACACCATTGCTTCCACGCCGTAAGCATTTTCTTTTTTATACTTAACGGAGTTGAATGGAATCGCCTGAAATTCATCAATGGAACAATGAACAAGACCATATTCCTCCCGCAATAAATCTTTTTCTTCACACAGCAAAAGCTTCCCTTTATGCAAAAATGCGATATAATCGCAAAGCTTTTCCAAATCATTGACAATGTGAGAAGAAATGAGAACAGAGTGGCTTTCATCTCTTGTGAACTCGCTAAACATCTCAACAACTTCATCACGAACCACTGGGTCAAGCCCTGATGTCGCTTCATCCAGAATCAGTAGCTTACTGTTATGGGACATAGCAACGGCAATTCCCAGCTTCATCTTCATTCCACGAGAAAATTCTTTGAACTGCTTTTTGTCCGGCAGTGCAAGTTTCTGTACCAGTCGAGAATATTCGGCATCGTTCCAGTTTTGAAAGGTATGCTTCATTACCTTTCCGACCTGATTAACGGTCAAACATTCAGGGATACCCACCTCGTCCAGCACAACGCCGATATCCTCTTTTGTAAGTTTAATATTGTCCCCGTTGTCCCTTCCGAGAATGGTAATACTACCACTGTCTTTGTGAATCATATCAAGAATGAGCTTTATGGTGGTGCTTTTACCGGCACCATTCTCGCCAACAAGCCCCATAATACAGCCACTTGGCAGTGTCAGATTTAAGTTGTCGAGCGTAAAGTCGGGGTATGACTTCGTAAGATTCTTAATCTCAAGTGCGTTCATTATTGTTCCTCCAGGCTGAAATTGACCATTTCTATAATTTCCTGTTTGCTTAGATTGCAGGAAACAGCGAGTTTGACAATCTCATCAATATACTCTTCAATCTTTTTCAGATTTTCTTCTCGCAGCAGTTCTATGTTTTTAGGAGCTACATAGCACCCCTTAGCAGGCAAAGTGTAAATAAAGCCTTCCCTTTCCAGTTCTTCATATGCACGCTTTGTCGTAATAAAGCTTATACGAAGATCCTTCGCAAGACCTCGTATCGACGGCAGCAATTCGTCCTGCTTTAGTGCGCCGCTGATAATTTGACTTTTAATCTGAGAATATATCTGATCGTAAATCGGTGTTCCACTTTTATTATCAATCAAAATATTCACGCCATCACCTCTGTTAATTCTGTGTATAGCTATTATACACAGTCGAGACTGGGCTGTCAATAGAGTTCATAAAAAAGTTGCAACCGATATGATGAGATAATTTTTCTATCACATCGACTATACTCACGACTTAATGACTTCTTGAATACTTGCCGAAAAAGAAAAATTGCCATCACTTTGACAGCAATTCTTCTTCGGTTGGTATCCGTTAGGAATGGATTGGTGTGTAGAAGGATCGGCCACCTACCCGCAGCGAAAAGCCATGTTTGAGGAACGGAAAGCCCACATGGAAGCGGAGATCGCGCACATGAACCGGGCGCTGAATATGCTGAAATTCAAGTGCTGGTATTATGAGCAGGCAATCAAGGACGGCAGTGAGGACAGACTAAAGGAACTGATTCCCGACCACTTGCCGGAGGAAATCCGAAAAGCATATGAAAATGCGCATTGCTAAAATAGATAGATAATTTACAGAGCCAGTAATTCTTTCTTTTGTAATTACTTAATTGGCGCGTGGATTTTCCCGATAACGGATAACCCAACAACGGCAAACGATGCCTTGCAGAGTGGTTGCTAAACGGCGGCAGAAAAAAGGTAAAAATCGGCCTTTGTTTGCGTTCTGCGCCGTTTTGCCGACTGAACAGGAAAACACACAGCCAGCACTTCAAACGCCGTTTAAAAACGGGAAAACCGTCATATTTCAACTCTTATCACAACAGTCATTTCACCTATCTGTCTATCTCCGGCCTTACAAAAGAAAACCGAAAGCAACTCTGACCGCCTATAAAAAGAGCCACACTCTGATGTGCTGGATTGCCCAGTCATCGGAATGTGGCTTTTTCGATTTCTAATTGTCTGCACCGCTGTTTTTCTTGTCATGCTTTATGCAAGGCTGTCATTTAGAACATTTTTTATTCTTATAAGAAACACTTAATTGATATGAATCTTTTTCAACCATTTTTATCGATGTTCTATTTAACATATATTCTTGTTTAACCGTCACATAACACAATACATAATCATCTTCTACTTCCCCAACAATAGTGGTCTCACCCTGTCCATGAGCAGTTATCTTTCCATTTGAATCAACCTCTGCAATCAAAGGATCATCTGACGTCCATATTATTTCATGAAATGATTCCCCATTCTTTTTTACTTCCAACTGTAGACTTTCACCTATATATAATACACATTCATCCTTGTTAATTGTATATTCATTTTCTACATCAAATAAAATCGTTTTACAATCTTCAATTGTTTTCGCCTTAACAACTCCTACATAATTTGTTAATAACAAACTTGCTACAATTATAAATATAATACATTTTTTTATTATTTTCATATCTTTCCTCCTCATTCTTTGTATTATAAAGATTAGTATAATGTTTTTTTGTAGATAACTCAATTCTTTGTACAAATTTTCTCTTGACAAATATATCATACTGGTGCAATATGAATACAATAAAACAAACCAATGAGCAAGAAGAGTAGCTTATGAACAACATGTCCAGAGAACTGCAGGTGGTGAGATTGCAGTGATGATTTCTTAAGTGAATGGACTTGCGAGGGCAAACCGAACGAGCGAATCTAGTAGGGGCGACGGAGACTTCCCGTTATAGAAAGTACATATATGTTAGTATATGGTTGAGTGCATCAGATTTTGATGAATATAGGTGGCACCGCAGGAGTGTTGTATTTG
The DNA here is from genome assembly GCF_003480025.1 of Clostridium sp. AM46-21. Taxonomy (NCBI): domain Bacteria; kingdom Bacillati; phylum Bacillota; class Clostridia; order Eubacteriales; family Clostridiaceae; genus Clostridium; species Clostridium sp. AM46-21. Next base: position 37,555 of record NZ_QUIB01000002.1, on the reverse strand, counting down.
TATCTTGTCCTATAAGCGTTTTGCTTTTGGATGAGATTTTTTTATACAATCTTCTGACGGTGCTTTTTCTTTTTATAAAAAGCAGATCAGGCAAAGCGCACCTCACCATACATGAACAATTTCAAATAACTTATTAAACTATTATTTATGAACGAGGTGAAACATATGATACGACCAACACTTAGCGAAGCAAAAGAATATGCGAAACAGGGATATCACATGGTTCCGGTCTGTTATGAGATGCTCTCTGATATCATCACTCCGATCAATCTGTTGAAGAAACTGAAAGCGGAAAATGAGCATTGCTACATTCTGGAAAGCGTGGAGAATCAGGAGCTCTGGGGAAGATACACCTTCCTTGGATACAGTCCAAAATTAGATATCACCTGTATGAACGGAACACTGACATTAAAGGATGAGAACGGAGCAGTCATCAAAGAGACCTCCGGCTTCCATCCGGAAATCTTCATCCGTGAGGTTTTAAAAGATTATAAGAGCCCTAAGATCGAAGGCTTCCCTACTTTCACCGGCGGACTGGTTGGATATTTCTCTTATGACTATCTGAAATACAGTGAAAAGAAGCTGGTGCTTGATGCGAAGGACGAGGAAGGATTTCAGGATGTCGATCTGATGTTATTTGATAAGGTGATCGCATTTGACAATGTAAGATCCAAACTGATCCTGATCGCAAATGCCAACACAGCAAATATCGAAGAAGAATATCAGAAAGCCTTACAGGATATCAAAGAAATGAAAAAACTCATTCTCCATGGCGCAGAAGCCGATATTCCTGCTCCTGTTCTTAAGACAGAATTCAAACCATTATTTGACAAAGAAGCCTACTGCCGGATGGTAGAAAAGGCAAAGCACTATATATATGAAGGAGATATTTTCCAGGTCGTGCTTTCCAACCGACTGGAAGCCGAAATGGAAGGAAGCCTGTTCGATACCTACCGGCTGCTTCGAAGCACAAACCCATCTCCTTACATGTTCTACTTTGACGGTGACACGATCGAGGTTGCCGGGGCTTCCCCTGAAACTCTGGTCAAGGTAGAGGATGGCGTTCTCCACACATTTCCTCTGGCAGGCACAAGACCAAGGGGAAAAACCAAGGTCGAAGATCTGGAACTGGAAAAGAGCCTGATGGCAGATGAAAAGGAACTTGCAGAACACAATATGTTAGTGGATCTCGGAAGAAATGATCTCGGAAAAGTCAGTCAGTTTGGAACGGTCGAAGTCGAACGATACATGTCCATCCAGCGTTATTCACACGTTATGCATATTGGCTCTACCGTACGCGGAACACTCCGTGAGGATCTGGATGCGATCTCCGCTGTTGATGCGGTTCTTCCGGCCGGAACCTTATCCGGTGCACCGAAGATCCGGGCATGTGAGATCATCAACGAGCTTGAAAATAACAAACGAGGTATTTACGGCGGCGCAATCGGTTATATCGATTTCTCAGGAAATCTGGATACCTGCATCGCGATCCGAATCGCATACCGCAGGGGGCATAAAGTATTTGTCCGTTCCGGTGCCGGCATCGTAGCCGACAGTGTACCGGCAAACGAATTCCAGGAATGCATCAACAAAGCAAAAGCCGTAACGGATGCATTGATTAATTCTCAGAAGATACGAGGTGACGAAGCATGATATTACTGATCGATAATTATGACAGCTTTTCCTACAATCTGTATCAGCTTGTAGGAAAGATCAATCCTGACATCAAGGTGATACGAAATGACGAATATACCTGTCAGGAGATTGAAGCAATGAATCCGGATAAGATCATCATTTCACCGGGTCCCGGAAGGCCTTCCGATGCAGGTATCTGTGAAGAAGCCATCTCCTATTTTGCCGGCAAGGTTCCGATCCTTGGTGTCTGTCTCGGACATCAGGCAATCTGTGAAACCTACGGTGCAACGATCACATACGCCAAAAAGCTGATGCATGGCAAAATGTCCGTTGCAAATGTCGACATCAACTGCAAACTGTTCAAGGGACTTCAGAAACGGATCGAGGTTGCCAGATATCATTCCCTTGCCGCTTCCGAAGAAAACTTCCCGGATGTTCTTACCGTTATTGCCCGAACCGACGATGATGAGATCATGGCAGTCAAACACAAGGATTATGAAATATATGGTGTCCAGTTCCATCCGGAATCGATTCTGACACCAAAAGGAACGATCATCTTACGAAACTTTTTAGAGGCATAACCAGACATTTGCAGGTTGCAATACACTACTTAGATTAAACATTTTTGCCATTACCAACCAGGGAACGCTTCCGCTCGTTTCCACTCTGTGTAACTTCGAACTAACCTCGGCTTAAGCCTCGCTAAGGTCTCAGTTACCCCTGCAGCGGTACTAAGATGCTGCTAATGCACCATCAAGTACCGGCGGACTCAAATGTCCCTGTCTTGGTAAGTCAAAATGTTTAATCATAACAATTCTATACAGAACCTGCAAATGTCTTATTAAAAGATAATATCAAGGAGGATTTCAATATGATTACAGAAGCAATTGCTAAAATAGTTAAAGGTGAAAATCTAGACAAAGAAATGGCAGCAGCGTTATGGATGAAATTATGAGTGGAGAAGCAACACAGGCACAGATCGGAAGCTTCTTAACAGCCCTTCATATTAAAGGTGAAACGATCGAGGAGATCACAGCATTTGCTGAGATCATGAGAAAACACTGTGGTGAATTTACACCGGATGTCGATGAGGAGATTGACATCGTAGGAACCGGTGGAGACTGCGCAGGAACCTTTAACATCTCAACTGTTTCCTCATTAGTAACAGCCGCAGGCGGTGGTAAGGTGGCAAAGCATGGCAACCGTGCAGCATCCAGCAAATGCGGAACAGCCGACTGCCTGGAAGCCCTTGGCGTCAACATCGCAGCAGACTGTAAAGTCAGCGAAGCCTGTCTGAAGGATCTTGGTACCTGCTTCTTATTTGCACAGAAATATCACACAGCAATGCGATTTGTCGGCGCTCCAAGAAAAGAGATCAAGATTCCTACAGTATTCAATATCTTAGGACCTCTTGCAAATCCGGCAAAAGCAAATCTTCAGTTACTCGGTGTCTATGATGCCTCCCTCGTTGATCCGCTTGCAAAAGTACTCAGCAACCTCGGTGTAAAACGTGGCATGGTCGTTCATGGAAATGATGGTCTGGACGAAATCTCTGCCGTTACCACAACAACTGTATGTGAATTTGACAATGGTTCATTTCACACTTACACCTTAGATCCAACCGCCTACGGATTTGCCCTCTGCGACAAAGCCGAACTGGTCGGTGGTACACCGGAAGAAAATGCACAGATCACAAAGGATATCTTATCCGGCAAGATCACAGATGGCAAACGTACAGCCGTTATCTTAAATGCCGGTGCTGCTTTACATATCACAAACCAGATTTCACTGGAAGATGGCTTCGCTCTTGCAGCCGATATTTTAAATAATGGAAGTGGTCTGAAAAAGCTGGATGACTTTATCGCGGCAACAAATGCATAATTATTTGTAAAAGCAAAACACCTAATCGACCCGGAGCTTTCAAATCTCCGGATCGCTATGGAGGAATATATATGATCTTAGATGAAATAGCAGCAAAAACAAAAGAACGGGTTGCCAGATGCAAAGAACAGATTGCCCTTGAAGAAATGAAAGCAAAGGCACTTGCGATCGTAGAAAAAGAGACGGAACACGGCACTAAGCCATATACTGTTTTCCCTTTCCGGGATAATCTGGCAAAGCCGGGCATCTCCTTTATCTGCGAAGTAAAAAAGGCCTCGCCTTCCAAAGGACTGATTGCACCGGATTTCCCGTATATCGAGATTGCAAAAGAATACGAAGCAGCAGGTGCTTCCGCAATCTCCGTACTAACAGAACCATTTTACTTTCAGGGAAGCAACGACTATCTGACAGCGATCCATGAAGCGGTAGCCACTCCGATCCTGCGAAAAGATTTCACGGTTGATCCGTATATGATCTACGAAGCAAAGGTGATCGGTGCATCAGCCATTCTGCTGATCTGCGCGATCCTGACCGACGAACAGCTCAAAAGCTATTACGAGCTTGCAACAGACCTTGGCCTGTCCGTTCTGGTAGAAGCACATGACGAAGAAGAAGTCAGACGTGCGATCGCGATCGGCGCAGACATTATCGGTGTAAATAACCGCGATCTGAAGACCTTTACCGTTGACATCATGAACAGTGTAAGACTTCGGACATTGATCCCGAATTCGATAAATGGTAAACCGGTCGTCTATGTATCCGAAAGCGGCATCCGCACACCGGAGGACATCGACCGTTTAAAGGGAAATGGCACAGATGCAGTATTGATCGGAGAAACCTTTATGCGAAGCCCTGATAAGAAAGCCGCATTTGCATGGTTACGGGGGGGGAAGATGTAGAATAGAACCTAATCCTGTTTCTGCAGGAACAACGAACTTTATTAGAAAGCATTGAAGATATTTTATAATATAGAAACAACATATACAGGAGGAAACATATATGTCAAAAGGACGTTTTGGAATCCATGGCGGACAGTACATACCGGAAACACTGATGAACGCCATGCTTGAGCTTGAAGAAGCATATAAGAAATACAAAGATGACCCGGAATTCAACCGGGAGCTGACAGAAATGTTAAATGAATACGCCGGCAGACCTAGCCGTCTGTACTATGCCAAGAGAATGACAGAGGATCTCGGCGGTGCAAAGATCTACCTGAAGCGTGAGGACTTGAATCACACCGGAGCACATAAGATCAACAATGTTATCGGTCAGATGCTCCTTGCAAAACGAATGGGTAAGACAAGAGTTATCGCCGAGACAGGAGCCGGTCAGCACGGTGTTGCAACTGCTACAGTTGCTGCCATGATGGGTATGGAATGTGAGATCTTCATGGGCAAGGAAGACACCATCCGTCAGGCTTTAAATGTCTATCGTATGAAATTATTAGGAGCAAAGGTTCACCCGGTAGAAACCGGTACCGGTACATTAAAGGATGCCGTTTCCGAAACCTTCCGTGAATGGACTTCCAGAATCGATGATACCCATTATGTTCTGGGTTCTGTTATGGGACCTTATCCTTTCCCTGAGATGGTTCGCGATTTTCAGGCTGTTATCAGCAAGGAGATCAAGGAACAGCTTATGGAGAAGGAAGGCAGACTGCCGGATGCCGTTCTCGCCTGTGTCGGCGGCGGTTCCAATGCGATCGGCGCATTCTATAACTTTATTCCGGATAAGAGCGTTCGCCTGATCGGATGTGAAGCGGCCGGACGTGGAATTGATACATTTGAGACAGCTGCAACGATCAATACCGGAAGACTTGGTATCTTCCACGGTATGAAGTCCTACTTCTGTCAGGATGAATTCGGACAGATCGCACCGGTTTATTCTATTTCCGCAGGTCTTGACTATCCGGGAATCGGACCGGAACATGCATACCTGCATGACATCGGCAGAGCAGAATATGTCGCTGTTACAGATGATGAAGCTGTTGATGCATTTGAATATCTGTCCAAGATCGAGGGTGTTATCCCTGCGATCGAGAGTGCTCATGCAGTTGCCTATGCAATGAAGCTTGCACCACAGATGGACAAAGACCAGATCATGGTTATTAACATTTCAGGACGAGGCGATAAGGACGTTGCCGCCATCGCCAGATACAGAGGGGAGGATCTCTATGAGTAATATTAAAAATGCATTCAAAAACGGAAAGGCGTTCATCCCATTTGTTACATGTGGTGACCCTGATCTTGAAACAACAGAACAGATCGTATATGCCATGGTAGAAGCAGGTGCAGACCTGATCGAACTTGGTATCCCATTCTCAGATCCAACCGCAGAAGGCCCTGTTATCCAGGGTGCAAATATCCGCGCACTCGCAAACCATGTTACGACAAATGATGTATTTGACCTTGTAAGAAAGCTCCGTAAGACAGTTACCATCCCTATGGTATTTATGACTTATGCAAATGTTGTCTTCTCTTACGGCTCTGAAAAATTTATCGGCATTTGTAAGGAGATCGGCATTGACGGACTGATCCTGCCGGATATCCCTTACGAAGAAAAGGATGAGTTCGACGGCATCTGTAAGAAGTATGATCTGGATCTGGTATCCATGATCGCACCAACCTCCCATGACCGGATCAGCATGATCGCAAAAGAAGCAAATGGATTTATCTACTGTGTTTCTTCTCTCGGTGTTACCGGAACAAGAAGCAAGATCACGACCGATATCGGTGCTATGACCAAGCTGGTCAAAGCCGTAACGGATACTCCGTGTGCGATCGGCTTCGGAATCTCCACACCGGAGCAGGCGAAGGAAATGGCTGCTCATGCTGATGGTGTGATCGTCGGCTCTGCCATTGTCAAGCTCTGCGCCAAATATGGCAGGGACTGCGTGCCTTACATCAAAGACTATGTCGCAAGCATGAAGGACGCTATCCGATAGACGGACACCCATGTGAAACTATACAATCTATATAAAAGAACTGCCTTACTAAGACATTAGTGAGGATTTCGTAATGAGATGCATATACGAGCAAATGTGGGTGCCTGTCTGAGCCTGAAAGGCGAGTTGGCACAGGAACATTTGCGAATCACGTATATGCAGATCATAGAAACCACAACGAGTCTAAGTAAGGCAGTTCTTTTATATAGTCACATGGTTTCACATGGGTTGATTTTTTCTCATCTCCTTAAAATCCTATATTGGTAGTCTTAATACTGCTGTATATCTGTATATGCCTGCCGGTATTGTAACTATGCACACAATCTATATATTTTCCCGTTTCTTAGCCGGTTTCTCACAAATATTTAATATTTAATCTGATTGACACTACCATACGTTAACTTTATAATTGTTACGGCGACAGAAGTCGACATAATAATGAAGTTAGTTGGGGTATCACATGGTCTTTTCCAGTTTGACATTTTTATATATTTTTTTACCGGTTACACTGGTTATCTATTATATTGTCCCGAAGCAGTTACGGAATCTGTTCATCCTGATCAGCGGTCTGTTCTTCTATGCATGGGGCGAACCAATCTATGTATTTGTACTGATCGCATCGACGATGATCGATTATTTTGCAGGTCTGGTCATTTATAAGGCAGGCGACCGTCAGGCACTTCGAAAGCTTGCACTGATCGTATCGATGGTCATGAATCTGTCCTTGCTTGGCTTTTTCAAATACAGCAATTTCATCATAGAAAATATTAATAACATATTCGGAACACACTATGGTTCACCGACCTCTCTGCTTCCGATCGGTATCAGCTTCTTTACCTTCCAGTCCATGTCATATACGATCGACCTGTACCGGAAGAACATCTCTGTTCAGAAGAATCCGATCACCTTTGCAGCCTTTGTCACGCTGTTCCCACAGATCGTAGCAGGTCCGATCGTTCGTTATGAAGATGTGGCTACCGAGCTGAATGAACGTGTGATCGACATCGACCTGATCTGGGATGGTATTCTCCGCTTCGCGGTCGGTCTTGGCAAGAAGGTTCTGATCGCAAATAATATCGGTGTTGTCTGGACAAATGTCAAAGCTATGGACTTATCCGAGCTTCCGGTTGCAACCGCATGGCTTGGTATTGCCGCTTATACCTTACAGATCTATTTTGATTTTTCCGGTTATTCTGATATGGCGATCGGTCTGGGTAAAATGCTCGGTTTCCATTTCCCGGAAAATTTCAATTATCCGTATATGTCGAAGAGTATCAGTGAATTCTGGCGCAGATGGCATATGACCCTCTCCGGCTGGTTCAAGAGCTATGTATATTTTCCTCTCGGCGGAAGCCGCAAGGGACTTGCCCGTACGATATTCAACACCGCAGTTGTCTGGTTCTTAACCGGTGTCTGGCATGGTGCAAGCTGGAACTTCATTCTGTGGGGTTCTCTGTACGGTGTTCTGATCATTATAGAAAAGCTGGTTACAACTGCTCTGACAAAAGCAGGAAAGCAGGATATCTTTACAAAGATTCCTTCTATTATAAAACGTGTTTATGCGATCGTCCTCGTCATGCTTGGATGGGTACTCTTTGATACATCAACGATCGCACAGGCATTCTCCTATATGGGACGGATGTTCCGCTTTGGCAGTAGCTTCTACGACAGTTATACCATATATATCCTTGTGAACTTCGGATTGTTATTCATCATTGCGATCATCGGTTCTACGGATCTGCCAAAGAAGCTGGCTATTAAGCTCGCAGACAAAGTTCCGGCTGTCGGCAATTACGGAAGCGTCATTTTGATGGCGATTCTGATGCTGCTTTCCACCGCCTACCTTGTCAATGCCAGCTATAACCCGTTTTTGTATTTCAACTTTTAAAAAATGAGCCATCAGGCGAGATTGGCATGGCGATAGCCTTTTCGAGCCGTCAGGCGAGATTGGCATGGTGATAGCCTATTCGAACCGCCAAGCGAGGTTGTCATGGCAAATGCTAATCAACCGAAGTTGGCATGACTGTTATATGTTTATAGAATTTTGTGAGGTGATCCTTTATGCATAAAAAATCGGAATTATCATATTTGCATGTATCATCATTGTTCTTCCCATTTTGACACTTTTTAAGCTGCCAAAAGAGAAAGCGCCTTTTTCCGAAAATGAAAATCGTTATCTGTCGGAATTTCCAACCGTCAATCTTTCTTCCATCAAGGATGAGACATTTATGAACGGTTTTGATGCCTGGTTCTCAGACCGGTTCTATGGCAGGGAACAATGGATTTCAGCCATGAATGATTCTGAACGATTGATGGGCAAAACAGAGATTTCAACAGTATATACAAAAGACGATCGGATGATGCAGGTACTTTCGGATTATGACGATATCGGTGCGGCATATGATGCTGATAAGATCCATACAAATCTTGCTGTCATTAACAGCTTCGCTGCAAAGCATCCGGAGATTCCAACCTACTTCATGCTGTGTCCGACCTCTGTCGGTGTCTATGGAAATTCCCTGCTGCCTTCGGCTGTTAAGAATGTATCAGTTGATGAAAAAGACATGATCGAATCCTGTTATAACGAACTATCCAGTGTGACACCGATCAATATATATAATGCCTTAAAGGAACATGATAGCGAGTATATCTATTATCGTACCGACCACCACTGGACATCCCTTGGTGCTTACTATGCATATCAGTCTGCCGGAGCAGAACTTGGATATACTCCTTATGAATTGAAGGATTTTACAAAGGAAACCGCCAGCACAGAATTTCAGGGAACCCTGTTCTCAAAGACCTTAGATCAGTCTGTTACAAAAGATGAGATTGATTTCTACACTCTGGCAGATAATAGTGCAACACCATCCATGACAACCTCGAATGGATTTGATAAAGAAGCTTCCTATGACTCCATCTTCTTCCGTGACTATCTGGATGTAAAAGACAAATATGCATCCTATACCGGACAGAACGTAGCGGTTGCAACGCTCCATCGAAACAACACAACGACTGCAGAAGCTGCATCCGATCCAAAAGATACAGCCGGAACTGACAAGCGTTCCATTCTGGTGATCAAAGACAGCTATGCCAATTCCATGATGCAGTTTCTGATCAACAACTACGATACCGTAACTATGATCGATCTCCGGTACACGAACCAGTCGATCAGCAATCTGGTAAACGTCGAAGACTACGATCAGGTTTTATTCTTGTATAACTGCATTACTTTTTCTGATGAAAATGACCTTATAAAAGCAGGCTTATAAAAATAAAGGTACTTCAGAATGTCATACAAATTATGTTAAACATTCTGAAGTACCTTTTACTTTATGAATAAAATATACAATCTGTTTCTAAATACCAAAGTTCTGAACGTAGTAATATTTATATCCACAATTATCACTGGATACTGCTACAAATACACCAACACCAATTTTACTGAATAGTGACAATTTCATATTTGCATCATGTCCCGGTGAATTTTTCCAGGCTATCATTGCTGCATCTGCAGAAGGATATCCGGCTGCAATATTTTCGCCATTCATTTCTGATGAAGCAGTAAAACACTGCGTACCATTCGGTCTTGTATGTGAGAAGGAATAAGAACACTCATATGCTCGTACTCTTGCAGAATTCATCAGGCTCTGTGATCTTGTCAATTCATTAAGACCATTTGCCTTTCTGTATGCATTTAACTGACGGATGATCGTATTTTCTGCATCATAATCAAAATATCCATATACCTGCTTTGTACTGCCATTACTAAGCTTGATCGTATACCAGCCGGTTGCAGAATGTCCGGTTGTTTCTTTTACAGGTGTTCTGGAATCCGTAACAACTCCCTGTGAATTTACATAGATCTCTTTATCTGATGATATCCTATACCAACCGGATTTGGTAACACGTATACCATCGGAACCAAAATACAACAGATATTTACCAATGTATTTTGTTGTATTTCTCCACATTACATATTTGCCATTTTTGTATTCATAGCATTTCATGGACTCCACATAGTAGATTCTGGATGCCTTTCCGGTTGCATCAAAGTAATAGATCTTGCCATATGCCTGTGCCCACTTGCTTCTGAACTTATCCCAGCCTTTCTTTGTGCTGACATAACATTTCCATGCACCGCCATCCTTCTTCAACAGATAATCTACGGTATCGGAACCCTTTTCGCCGACCAGAACATGACGATTATCATTGATCTTATACCAGCTATGCTTCGTCTGACGGATACCATTTGCACTGAAATAATACACGTTCCCATTTGCCAGACGCAAAGTATCATTCTTCACATACTTCCATTTACCACCAGAATACCGCTTTGCCTTTTTGCTGGCACCATAGTAGATCGTGGTGACCTTGCCTTTTGCATTCGCATAATACTGGTTATGTGAGATTGTCACCCAGACCTTTTTCTGCGCTTTCCATTTGCCATTCTTTTTCAGATAATAACGGAAGAACCCATTCTTCTTCACCAGCTTCTTCGTTACCTTACCTGCCTTGCTGTAATATTCAAAACGGCCGGAACTCTTCTTTACCCAGCCTGAACTTGCAGCAAGTTCTGCACTTTCATCTGAAACAACTGCACTGTTTTCTTTTGTCTCTCCGATAAACTCTGTCGCTGCCATTGCAGGTGTTACACAGAAAGAACACACTAGCGCAACAAGTAAAATACTCATTGCCGCCTGCTTTAAGATGTTTTTCATACTCCCATCTTCCTTTCCTTTTTTATTTTAAACCAGATATTTTCATCTGATCTGTTTCAACTATTATACCGGACATTTCTGCATCATATCCCTTCATTTGTAAATGGAGGTATAAAACTTTCTGATGCCGTTTCCCCTTCCTGGATGAAACCATTTTCTACACCGATCGAAATCGCATAATCAACCAGTTCATCATACTCCCGTTCCGTCAGTTTGCGGTTCAATTCCGGGAACTTCTCACCGATTCCCTCCATCGGAGTATACTGGTTCATAATGCTGATGTAAATATTATTTCCATATGTTTTATATAAGTAACGAATGACAGCCTTGGAATCCTCGATACATCCCGGAAGCTCCAGATGACGGACAATAACACCACGCTTCATGATGCCATCCTCGTCAAATGTCGTCTGATCTCCTCCAACCTGCCGTACCATCTCCGCCAGTGCCGTTTTCGCCACCTCCGGATAATCCGGTGCGTGACTGTATCTCGCCGCCAGTTCTGCCGACATATATTTAAAATCTGGCAGGTAAATGTCAATGTATCCATCTAACAGCTTCAGGGCGTCGATCTCCTCATATCCACTGCAATTATAGACAAACGGAAGATTGAACCCCTGCTCCTTTGCCATATCGATTGCCTCTATGATCTGAGGAATAAAATGATCCGGCGTTACCAGATTGATATTATTGGCTCCCTGCTCTTTTAACTCAAAGAAGATTTCCGATAAGCGCTTTATCGTGATCTCTTTTCCATTCAAGCCCCCGGATATATCATGGTTTTGGCAATATGCACATCCAAGTGAACACCCGGAAAAGAATACCGCGCCCGATCCGTTCTCTCCGGAAATGCAAGGCTCCTCCCACATATGTAGTGCCGCCCTTGCGGCTGATATTGATAATGTTTCATTACATGCCCCTGTCTGTCCGTTTATGCGGTTCACCCCGCATTTTCTCGGACACAGGTGGCAGCTTTCCAGTAATTTTCTAAGTTTCATCCTATCTTTCCCACGATCGTCTGTGCGAATTCCTTCAGCTTTGATTCCGGCATATCCTCGATCTTACCTTCATCCATCAAGCCGGCAAGTGCCGGGTCGATCGGAAGCTTTACGACCGTCTCGATACCAAAACGATCCTGTATCTCCTCTACCTTACTCTCACCGAAGATGCTATGCTCTTTGCCGCAATCCGGGCATTTGAAATATGACATATTCTCAACCAGACCTAAGATACGGATTCCCATATCGTCCGCCATACGGACTGCCTTCTCCACAATAAGAGACACCAGATCCTGAGGTGTTGTAACAATAACTGCCCCATCCACCGGCAGAGACTGAAATACCGTAAGCGGTACATCTCCGGTTCCGGGCGGACAATCAACCAGCATATAATCAATGTCTCCCCAGACAACATCCGTATAAAACTGTTTTACTGCTCCCGCGATGATCGGACCACGCCAGATAACCGGTGCTGTCTGATCTTCGATCAACAGATTGATTGACATCATCTTGATTCCGGTCTTTGTTTCAACCGCATACAGGAAATCGCCGCCTCTCTCCGGTTCTTCATTTATTCCAAATGCTGTCGGAATCGAAGGTCCGGTAATATCTGCATCCAGAACCGCAGTCTTATAACCAAGACGATTCAAGGTAACTGCAAGGGATGTTGTTACGGATGATTTTCCAACACCGCCTTTTCCACTGATAACTGCTACGATATGTTTGATCTTTGTTCCTTCATGTGGTACTTCAAGTAAACTCTGAGGAGCAGTTCTTGATGAACAGCTCTCTCCACAACTACTACAATTATGATTACAACCTTCTGCCATTTTCTTATACTCCAAATTTCATTTCATATTTTTTCAAGTCTTACAAATGCATATACTTTCTATATGAACCGCCATGTACTTATTCATACTGACGGAACCATGCACATTCTTCCTCATTGCACTGTACGCCTTCCGGGTTTTTCAGATTAATGTGAAATACATGTCCGCTGTCCGGATGTTTCTCTCCAAATGACCGGATCACATGCCGGATACCCAGCTTCTCCATTCGTTCATCCAGATAAATGGTCTGAAATCTCAGATCATCATTTACACTGTACATCAGATATGCCGGTGGAAAATCTTTCGTCAGATACTCAAGCTGTGAAAGGAACAGCTTTCTCTGCTCTTCAGATACTGCATAACTTCCATCTTCGTTCTTAATATACCAGTCGGAAATATTATCCTCCCGCTTGTCCATCTCATATGCTCCGCAATTCAGACACACAGCCTTTGGAAGTCTGTCATATGTAAAGAAATCCAGCTTGTTCCGATACGCTGCATTCCCGGCAATAATACAGTAATTTGCCGTAAGCTGTGCTCCTGCTGAATCCCCCAGCATATAAAACTTTTCCATATCCAGATGAAGCACACCTGCATTCTCATGAATATATCGGATAAGATATGCCACATCTTCAATTGCTGCCGGATATTTGTTCTGAGGTGCCAGCCGGTAATTAAAATTCACAACCGCAAATCCCTTTGATGCCAGATGGCAGCAATAATAACTATACAGCTCTTTATCTCCATAAAACCATCCACCGCCATGAACGCTGACGATCACCGGATATGATGTCTGTGCATCCAACTCAGCCGGATAATATATATCAAATAAACTGTTTGATGCATAACGTTCAGAATCAAGATTCGAAGCATCGTCCGGTTCATTATAATAGAAAATCCGACTATACTTTTCCGATGTCTTTTCCCCCATAGTTCTCTGTGAAGCTAATAATTCAACTGCCTCACACCACTTCTGATGATCCGGCTCTTTTTTATAGTCCAAATTCTTGATCTGAATTACATTATCCGGATATGCCAACCCTTCATCCCGCTTTGCATCACTGGCACTCCATGCATGCCGCATATTTAACCATGCCGGAAGCTCTGCATTTTTATTTCCTTGATTTATAATTTCTGAAACATTTTTCATATTATTCTATTTCCTCTAATATCACATAATATATGAGTCTATCTTACTCTCTGACAAATACGAATGCAAGAAAACAATAAACTTCCAGTAAAGATTTAATTAAATTAAGCACAATTCTCTTGTAATCAATGGTTTTCTCATGTAATATTTGACCATAGTAAAAAATGTATATGACAGAACAGGAGGCTTTTATATGAATAAACTAAAAACCATCTTTCGTTCCCTACACTGGAAAAATATCCTCGGGCTGACCATTGCCGGGCTTATCAATGCCTTCGGTATTACGATATTTTTAAGTCCTGTTAATCTCTATGACAGTGGCATATCCGGTACTTCCATGCTGCTAAGCCAGATCACTCCGGAACACCTGTCACTTTCTGTTTTCCTTATTATTTTAAATATTCCACTGTTCTTATATGGCTGGAAAAAACAAGGATCTACCTTCACCATCTATGCGATCTATGTAGTTGCGATCTACTCTCTGGGCGCATGGTTGATTACCGACATCCTTCCTATCGATGTCCGGTTTGTATCCCCACTTGCAGGCTCCGATCTGCTTCTATGTGCACTTTTTGGCGGTCTGATCTCCGGTGCAGGAAGCGGACTTGCAATCCGTTTTGGCGGTGCAATGGACGGTATCGAGACACTTGCGATCATATTTGCCAAACGCCTTGGCATCACCGTCGGAACCTTTGTTATGGTCTATAATGTAATGCTTTACATCATCTGTGGCATTATCCTGAACAGTTGGATCCTGCCTCTTTATTCCATCGTTACATATATGGCTGCACTTAAGACCATCGACTTTATCGTAGAAGGTATTGACCGTTCCAAAGCCGCCTATATCATTACAACGAAGCCACAGGAAATCTGTCAGGAACTCTCGGATACATTTTCCTGCGGTATAACGATGATCGATGCAAAGGGCTTCTATTCGGATCAGGAAAAGACCATGATCTACATTGTTGTAAACCGTTTCCAGATTGGAAAGATGAAGAATATTGTCCATGAACTTGACGATAAAGCCTATGTCTCCATCAGCGAGATTGCCGAAGTTTACAGCTTTAACAAACAATAATAACATCCTGATAACTTATCTACATAATCGAAACAGGCACCGGTAACAATACCGATGCCTGTCTTGTGTAAATACTTATGTGTTTATCTGCCTGCGAATTATTCAGCAAGCTTTTTTAAAGAGATATTTGATACTGTGATTGTAGATGCAGGGGTATCAACATCCGCAATCTTACCCATAGAGAGGAAGAATCCAGCATCAGTATCTGTCTCTTCATTCATTGTGAATGTAATGGTTTTTACAACCTCTTCATTCTTTGGAAGAACAATTGTTTCTCCACCATACCATTTATAAGAGTTGCTCATGAAATTCAATAATACCGTTCTTGCTTCGGTTGACTTTAAAGTAATACTTGCTTCATAGGTCTTTCCATTTTCCAATGCCAGTCCCATCTGCTTCAACTGTACATTCCAGTCAGCAGTTCCAGCATCTGATAATTCATAAGTGATAACACCCTTATCAACTGTCTGTGTTCCAACAGCATCACCCATAATACCACCTTCCCAGTTTGAAAGTCCATTGTCTCCCTCTGAGAAATCTGCGTTCTTGATCAGATTCACATCTGACTCCGTCTCATCAACCTTTGGAGCATCAATTTTCTCAAGAATAATATCATCAATACAGATTCTATGCTGCTGTTTGATCTGAACATCGCCTACAGCACCCATAGAAATACTTAAAATTGTTCTAGGATCACTCTTGTTCTTCATCTTGAACTCAACAACAATAGACTGATATTCATCTGTAAGATCAACTGTCTTTGATCCTGAATATGGTGTCCAGTCATCATCAGATGAACCATCTCTCTGAAGTGCAACCATAAGCTTACGGTTCATATCTGATTTTGCCTTTAATGATAGTCTGTACCACTGACCTTCTTCAAGACTAATATTGTTCTGCTTTAACTGGATCATCCAGTCCTGAGCACCTGTATCCTTGATCGTAAAATCTGCTGCATAATCTTCTGTCTGACTGTCGACTACATAAGATACATCTGTGCTGCCTTCTGCATATACTTCGTAACCGGAGAAACCTGCCTTAAAACTCCCGTTCTTAATCAGTGTATTTTCAACAACGCGAACATTGTCCAAATAGATCGTTCCCTTATTTCCAAGGAAATATGTTATCGTCTTAAATGCATCAGTTAACTCTTCCGGTGTTTTAAATACATAGTTAAATGTCTGTTTGTCTGTTGTTACATCTGCAGTAAATGTTTCACCTGCAATAACTACATCAAGCTGCATATCTGTATCTGCCTGTGCGTCAAAGCTCAATGCATATTCTGTCTCAACGTTAAGTGGAAGACCATCCTGTGAAAGGATTACATCCGCTTTATTCTTTGTATCAGTCTTTACCATAAGACGACGGCCATCTGCCAATCCTGTTACGCTAACTACTGCCTGGCAGTTATTTGTCACAGTCCAGTCACCGAGACGATTCTTACCTTCCTGAAAACCACCATTGTAAATATAGTTACCATCTGATAAAGGTTTTTTACTATTATCAATTTCCTTCTGTGCTGTCTTTTTAATTGATACATTTGTAATGTATACAGTAGCTGTTGAATCTGTAGCACCGAAATTGAACTCCAGACGTGCATTTGCATCCGGCTTATCCGTCATGGTGTATGTATAAGTATAGGTCTGCTTCCCTGTTTTCAGGTCAACAACCGTATCATTCAGATAACGCTTGTAGGAACGATCTGGTGCAGATACATCTACTTTCATAGTACGTGCTTCATCTGCCCATGCATCAAATGTTACTGTATATTCGCCGCCTTTTTCTGCAGGAATTGATGGCTGAACAAGCTGAATACTGTAATCAACTGTTCCGGCTTTATCTATATGTATTTCAATTGCCTTGTTTTTAATAACTGCATTTCCTTCTCCTTCTAAAGCGGTAAGGAATTTCCAGTCTATGTCATCTGTGAGATCTTCTGCTTTAGCAAAATCTCCATTGTTTACATAGTTTCCATTTGCATCCGGATCACGGATAATTACTTCGTTAACAGGTTTTTCTACATCTTCATTGTAACTGTCCTTCTGATATACTTTCACATAATCAATACTATAACTCTGAGTATTGATATAATCTGCATCATCATCCGGATATCCAACCCATGATCCACCAACTGCAAGATTTAAGATCATGTAAAATGGCTGATCAAATGGTGCAGGATAAGCAACCTCTGTTTCACCCTCAACGGCTGTGAACCAGTCACTTGTCTCATGATATTTTATTCCATCTACATACCATGTGATCTTACCCGGCTGCCAGTCACATGAAAATGTATGATATTCATCTGCAAAATTTCCATTCTCTAATGTATATGTTCCCTGCTTTTCCGCATGTGGACTTCCATAGTGAATCGTGCCATAAACCTTATCTGTTTCCTGCCCCATAACTTCCATAGCATCAATCTCACCACATCTTGGCCACTGTCCATACAAATTTTCATCTGTTGGCATCATCCAGAATGCCGGAAGGAAACCTTTTCCACTTGGAACCTTAGCTCTTACCTCAAACAATCCATATGTAAAATCATGCTTACCCTGTGTATTGATTCTTCCTGAAGTAATAGAATATGAACCATCTTCATTCTTTGTCTTGACAGGCTGGATAACCAGCTTTCCATCCTTTACATATACATTCTGATCAGACTTTACATATGCCTGTAATTCACTGTTTACCCATCCTGGTGCATGCTCTTCATAATTCCAGTCATCCTCATTTAACGCATCACCATCAAAGTCATCTTCCCATTTCAGATTATATCCATCATAAGAAAGCTTGTTGTCTTCATCGCCCTTGTTATCCTGGTCGTCTTTATCATCCGGCTTGTTTGGTGTTCCCGGCTTGTTTGGCGTTCCCGGCTTGTCTGATGTTCCCGGCTTATTTGGTGTTTCCGGTTTATTGGATGGCTCAGTTTTCTTCTTTTTAATAGTAATTATACATTTTGCCTTCTTTGCACTGCCATCTTTAGCCGTAGCTGTAATTGTAACTTTTCCAGCCTTTTTACAGGTAACAACACCCTTTTTACTTACTGTTGCAACCTTCTTATTGCTTGAAGTAAACTTTACACCCTTTACACTGGATTTTTTAGGTGAAACTGTTGCTTTTAATTTTACCTTCTTGCCAACCTGTGTTTTCACCTTGCTTTTATTGAGCTTTACAGATTTAACAGGTGTTCCAACAATAACCTTCAAGGTTGTCTTTTTCTTCTTATTTACCTTGCTTCTTACTGTTATAGTTGTTTTTCCCTTTTTCAATGCCTTGATTTTACCGTTTTTACTTACGGTAGCAACCTTTTCATTTGAAGATTTGTAGGTTACTTTCTTACTGATTTTTCCATTTACAGTTACTTTTGTTTTCAACTGGTATGATTTCTTTGCTTTTAAAACAAGCGTTTTTGTCTCAGGCTTTACAATCGATACCGTCTTGATTGTTGCTTTTTTTGTTGTTGCAGCCATAACCGGCATCTGGATGGTGCTTACTAAAAGTGTAAGAGCCATTAAAAAAGCAATAATCTTTTTTGCATTTTTCATGAATACATACCTCCCGTATAAATTTTTGTTATGCAAATAGTATAAGAAGACTACTGTTTTCTTTATATCGTTTATATTACTTTTATATCGTTTTATTGACCATAGTCATGTTTTATGATACAATTTATACAAATTTACTAATAGTCATATTGTTTTATCTGTCATATTTACTATATAGTCTTATGACTGTTTTATACGAACGGGGATAGGATATGCAACTGAAAAAAGAACTTGTATACCGAGAATTTGTTCAAAGGGAAAATAATCTTCTGCGGGCTCCATACAATCCGGAGGTTTCCTTTTATGCAGCGATAAAAGAAGGAGATGTAGCAAAGGTTGAACAGCTGTGTCAGGAATCCTTATTAGATAAAGAAGGATTAGGCACCTTGTCCGACCACTATCTTCAAAACATAAAATACCATTATGTCATTACAACAGCAATTATTGCACGTTACTGCATTGAAGGTGGTATGGAATTGTCAAATGCCTACAGTCTGAGCGATTTCTATATCCAAAAAGCGGACCGTTGCAAAACGCCAGAGGAAGTTGCAGCACTTCATCCTGCCATGTGTATGGATTATGCGAAACGAATGCGAAACCTTCGAAAATCCAAAATATCATCACTCCATATTGCTGTCTGTCTGGATTATATCTATGATCATCTTCATACCCATATCACAGCAGAACAACTTGCTAAGCTGACAGGATTAAATATCTCCTATCTATCCAGGCTTTTTAAAAAGGAAACCGGTCAGACAATCAGCAACTATATTCGTGATAAAAAAATTGAAACAGCGAAAAATATGTTACTTTATTCTGATTTCTCGCCTTCTGAAATTGCCTCAATTCTGGCATTTCCCAGCCAGAGTTATTTTACAGAAGTATTTCGAAAGACAACTGGAGTCACTCCAAGAAAATATCAGGAATCTTTTTTACGAACAACTGCCCTTGGAAAATAATACAACAACTATCTGTGCATATCTTGTGTTATACTGGATATGCACATTTTATTTTATATTATAGTGTAAGCATAGCTCACTCAATGCATTCGAAAAATCATCCCTTGCAAGCAAGTGATTTTTCAGCATTATATCATGAGCTTATTTCAAGGAGGCACATATGTCTATATTATCATCTATAGAACCGCAAAATGTATTCCATTATTTTGAAGAAATCTGCTCCATCCCACATGGCTCCGGTCATACCGATGCGATCAGTAATTATCTGGCTGCATTTGCCAAAGCACATAAACTGAAATATATCAAAGATGCTTCCAACAATGTCATTATCTTTAAGCCGGGAACATCCGGCTATGAAACTTCCGCCCCTGTCATGCTGCAGGGACATATTGACATGGTTGCTGTGAAAGAAAAGGACTGCCCGATCAATATGGATACCGACGGTCTGAAACTCAAGTTGGAAAACGGCATTATCAGCGCAGAAGGCACGACCCTTGGCGGTGATGATGGAATCGCTGTCGCTTTTGCACTTGCAATACTCGACTCTCACGATATCCCACATCCACCACTGGAAGCAGTCTTCACGGTTGATGAGGAGATTGGCATGCTCGGTGCGGCGGCTCTTGACTGCACACCACTTTCATCCCGTATCATGTTAAATCTTGATTCCGAAGACGAAGGCTATCTGCTTGTCAGTTGTGCAGGCGGCGCAACCGCAGATGTTCAGATCCCTGTTAAATGGGAAAATACGAACGAAAAGGCATCTGCCTATAAGCTCTCTGTCGCACATGCCTGTGGCGGTCATTCCGGTGTCGAGATCAACAAGCAAAGTGCAAATGCCAGCAAGGTGTTAGGACGTGTTCTGAACGCCCTTGCAAACGATTTTGATATGAAATTATCTACACTCTCCGGTGGCTTAAAGGATAACGCCATTCCGACCGATGCAGAAGCTGTCGTTATCTTTTCTGATACCGATATGTCTGACATAAACACACCAGGCCATGCAGATATTCCAGCGAATTCTGCGCACGCAAGTCTTCAGGATCTCATCTCCAAGTGGAATCAGATCATCCGTCATGAATGCACCCATACAGACCCGGATATCTGTATCACCTTAGAGCCTGTTGATCTTCCGACAGCCACAATGACGGATACATCTACCCATACCGTGATCGATGTCTTAATGACTTACCCAAATGGTGTCCGGAAAATGAGCAAAGATATCGCAGGGCTGGTTCAGACTTCCCTGAACCTCGGTATCCTGTCAACGATCAAACCAGACGATCAATCAACAAATGGCATGGTATCTTTTAAAAGCTCCGTCCGAAGCAGTATCGGAAGCGAAAAAGATGCTCTGCTAAACAGCCTGAAATCTCTCGCCACTCTTGCAGGCGGAACATTGACAGTAACCGGAGATTATCCCGCATGGGAATACCGGGAAGATTCTCCGCTTCGCGATCTGATGGTAAAAATATTCAAACAGCAGTATGGAAAAGAACCTGTAATACAGGCACTCCATGCCGGTGTAGAATGTGGAATCTTTGCTTCTAAACTTCCGGGACTTGACTGTGTATCCTTCGGACCGGATATGGACGATATCCACACAACCAACGAATCCATGAACGTGGAAAGTGTCCGCAGAACATGGAAATATACCTTAAAGATATTGAAAGAATTGAAATAATATATCCTAAAAAAAGGAGCTGACACCTAACAATTCTATTGTTATCGTGTCAGCTCTTATCATAAAAGAATCTTTACCTTCATTTTCATAATTACCCTCCCTTATTCCTCTCTCAGATCCCTTAAGATTCTTTGTCTTTTTAATTGAATAACATCCATAAAAATTGCCACTATCTGAATAAACAGAACAAATGCAAGCACCAGTGCTATGCTTTTCCAGCCATCAACTAACACAATATTTTTTGTTATTTCTGACAAATATAAGCGGCACAAAAGTGTCACTATAAAGACAGCTACAATAGATACAACAATTCCCTGACCAATCTTGGTCAGAAGCATCGGCAAAATAATACTGCTGTCTGTGCGGCCAATTGCCTTCAGGATGGCAAAGTTGTGTCTGCGTCGAACGAATGTCAGTGCATGGATATATAAAACTGCCAGGAAATTAATTACCATAATGATTACAAAAATTCCATAAGTACCACCCTGAATCGTTTTCTTATTATCCTGATCCCGGATATAATCTGTCAAAGTATCGAAGAAAGAATATTCATATACAGGTGCATGTGTATTCAGAAACTCTGCTGCCTTTAACTCATAACCCGACTTTACATTTATATTAATAAGTACATTTGTATAATCGAATTGTTTTTTAAACAGCTCTTCAGGAACAATGATAGCGATTCCATTCTGATCCTTCCAGTTTAAGAATCTGCTTCTTCCGAAAACCGGTACTTCTCCCTCTGAAAATACCGGTCCTTCTTCCTCCTGACGACCCGCATACTTTAGTGTATCCGGGATATCATTTAAAATACAATCTTCTGTATTCTTATAATTATCAATTATGATCACTCCTCCAGATTGGACAAACTTATTATAGCTGACCTCCTGTGACATCTCTATTTTTCGGTTATATTGTTTTTCACTGACACCAACAATCTCACACCACACACCCTTTTCATCATCTGAAAATATCAAATCATCTGCATAGTCCATATTGATAAGAGAAGGATCAATGAAAAACTCACCCATAGTATCATAAACCTCATCATAGTAGGAAACGCCCGGTATCAGATTTTCAAAATCGTCCATATGACTGACATCATCGGATATTAGTGAAAACTGTACATCCTGACTTTCCTCAGACAATAACTGATATGATACATAACGATTTACCATAAGAACCAGCATCGTTACCATTCCGATCAAGACAAGAGACAGGAATGAAAATACCTTTTCATAATCTCCGGTATCCCGAATGGAATACCGCATCATGATATTTCCTTTTTCAGATCCACGTTTATCCTTTACCTTATAATTGTTCTTTCCACCTTTCATAATATCGATCATTTTCATTCTTGAACGATATATTAATACAGGACAGATTCCAACTATAAAATCCAATACACAGATTCCCCAAATGACCATATATGAAATTGGCTGGAACTGTGGAGCGAAATGTTCCAGTGGGATGGTTCGTAATGACTGTATAAGCTTAAAGATCAAAATGGTAATATATCTTCCAAGTATAAGTCCAAGCACACATCCAATAATTATCAGAATGAAACCCTCCAGAAAATATGCCGAAAAAATATAGCTATTTGAAAATCCAAGACTCATTAGGATTCCCTGCTGATTACTTCTTTCACTCATATACGACAGGAAAATATGAATACCAAGAATGAGTGAAGTAAGTATGATTAGTATGATAAAACCCATGAGGAGTTGTCCAATATTGGTATCCTCCAGCCCGCCTGATCTGTCAATCTCTATCGCATTCAGATCTCCATTTGTAATCATATGGTATCCTTCCATAAATCCATGGGCGGTATCACCATTAAAAATCTGTTTGGAACTCAGATCCATATATTTTTTTATTGCTTTATATCCCGGCTGATAGTCCCGTCGATCATTAAAATGAATATAGATGTTGTATAAATTTCCCCGTATACTTCCATTTACGATCGCAACCTTATAGACATCCTGTGTACTATAATCATAATCATTTAAAATTCCACTAATCGTATAGGTCTGATCCTTGAAGGTAACTGTGTCTCCCAGATCAAATTGTTTTGCAATATATACATTTTTGTATTTAGCTGTTGCCGATATAGCAATCTCATTTTCTTTTTGGGGAAAAATGCCCTTTTCTAATTGGTAATGATTCATAGTGATCGAAGCTGCATCACTATCCACGATGCATAATTCATTATTTACATTTGCAACTATTTTTTCTACACCAAGTGTTGCCTGATCCTTATACTGCTCCAATATCCAGTCACGAACCTTATATGTTACATTATGTAAAGTAATATTATATTCTCCATTTGTCTGATACGCATTTTGCAGCCGCATATCCTGAAATGATATATATGCATTGATCGAGGAAAAGATAAGCATAACAGAAAAACAAATACTTATAATTGCCCGAACCGCTTTTTTCCTGTTGTGCAGGATATTGTGAAATATCAATCGGCACTTCATATTGTTTCCCCTCCTTAATTCTGCTGGATTCTTCCGTCAACAAGATGAATACAGTGATCTGCCTGCTTTGCAATATCAGCATCATGCGTCACCATGAGCAAAGTCATGCCATATTCATTTGTTGTCTGTTTCAACAGATCAATGACACGTCTGCTGTTCTCCGAATCCAGATTACCGGTTGGTTCGTCTGCCAGAATGATCCTGGGTTGATTGATCAATGCCCTCGCGATTGCAATCCGTTGTTGTTGTCCACCTGATAACTGATCCGGATATTTATTTAAAAGATCTTTTATATCTAATTGTTCTGTCAATGTATCAAAATAATCCTTCTTACATTTCTTTACACATTCATTTGCGATCATAATATTATCCCGACATGTAAGAACCGGTATTAACTGAAAAAACTGGAATACCATTCCAATCATTTCCCGACGATATCGTAAACAGTCTTTTTTACCATAGTCCAATATATTCCTGTCTTCAACCAATATGCTTCCAGAATCCGGCTTATCAATCAATCCGATCATATTTAATAATGTTGTTTTTCCGCTTCCACTTTTGCCTGTAATAACTGTAAATGTATTTTCCTGAATATCTGCACTAACGTCATTAAGCGCCAGACAACAGGAATCTCCTTCTCCATACTTTTTTGTCAAATGTTCTATTTTTATCATGATATCCACCTCTCTGCGCTCAATATTTTTATTTAACAAAAGCACGTCATATTTTCCATTTACAGTCGATTTTTCTTATTATAAACAACATGGAAAATATAACGTGCTTCATTATTTGAAGAATCGCTTTCTGCTTAAGCCCCTCTAGCTAACCCTATGCTCGTTGGCAAAAACTTCAAAGCCCTCCGGTTCCTCTGGCTGATAATACTTGTTTCTGCATATATCGGATACCAGCGGTGCAATAACCATTGCAACAGCACAGAGCTGTGCACCAAACTTACAGATCAGTCTGGCTACTGTCTTCTTCATAACCATCTCCCCCTTTCTTATTTTTTGCCCTTTTTATTATCACGGCTAAAACCCAAACCGCATCTACATATTAACACATCTTTTTCAAAATTTGTTGATTTTGGAGTGAGTGGTCGAAATTTGAGAGTGAACGGTAATTTTTGTACCATTCACTCCCGAATTTCGACCACTCACTCTAAAAAAATACATTTTTTACTATTTCATGTTATACTGATTTTATTAATAAAAAGGGGGATTTTTGCTGATGAAACAACCCGGAACATATCTGGCAGATATATTAACAGAAGACGGACAGATACCAAAAGAACAACAATCCATATATGCTTATCTCTTTGACTATCTGATCGAGTCTCTCTTATATGATATCATAGTTCTTATCTTCGGTCTGCTCGTCCATCGATTTGGCATTACCATTTGCTATCTTCTGGTTACTGTCCCGATCCGTCATTTTGCCGGAGGCTTCCATGCAAATACAAGACTTGGGTGTACCCTGCTTTCATATGGCATTTATCTGGCGACTGTTTTTCTCGGTCCGGTTCTTGTGCCATATATAGAACCTGTCGGACTGCTTATTCTATATCTGATTTTCTGGGGTATGATCCTCCCGGTTGCACCGGTTGATACAAAGAACAAACGATTATCTGTAGATCAGCGAAAAAAATTATTTCACCGATGCATCATAACCTGTATAATTATAAGTATCCTTATGATTGTCCTCTATATATGCAGGCAACCACTTTACATGAGTATGATTACAATCTGTATGATGGAAGGCGTGATAAGTTTATACATTGGCATCTGGAAAAACAGGAGGAATTTATGACCTTTCGGCTCGGCATCTGTGATGACACTCAATTAGATATAGCTTGTCTGACAGAACACATTAAACATTATATGATATCTTATAATATTCAGTTTGAAATTGAATCATTCCAATCCGGCGAAGCCCTTTTACAGGCACAGCGTGAGCATCCATTTCAGATTCTTCTGCTCGATATCGAAATGCCCGGAATCAATGGCATGACGATCGCAAGATATCTGCGTGATGAATTATATGATGAATCATTTATTGTATTTGTAACATCCTATCCTGAATACATGCAGGAAAGCTTTGAAGTACAACCATTTCAGTTTCTTACAAAACCGGTAAACTATGTAAGAATTGAGAAATTGCTGTCTGATATCATCCGTCGATATCAACATTCACATGTAACAAAAATTGTAATCGATACAAACGGAGAAGAACACCTGATCCCTGTTAATAACCTTTTATATATTCAGGCAGTGAAAGGTGAAAAACGGTATCTTGAATACCATTTGACAGATACAGTTCTGTATGGCGAAGGAACCATTCAGGAATGGGAAAATCGTCTGGCAACACACAGCTTTTATTCAACTTATCGTGGATATTTGATCAACATTGGGCATATCCAGATCATCCAGCAGACACATGTTTTAATGGATAATGGCGAACAACTTCCAATCAGCAGAAGAAAGATAAGTCCATTACAGCAGTTATATGCCGATCGAATCATACATGTATTAAACTAAGTTTTTATAGAGGAAAGAGAATCAATGTCAACATACATTACATTGTTAAGTTCTGTAATTGATAATATCGTATTATATTTATACCTTCAGACAATGTTTGAAAAAAGAAAAGATAAAGTACACTTTTACTGGCTGATACTTGCATTTTTATTATCTGATTTTATCTTCTGGAAGATAACTGCGCCTTTTAATGCTGATGTATCAAACATGGTTACCCTTTTCCGTACCTCACTGACAAATCTGAGAACCTTTCTTCTCTCTTTCTTTTTTGTCTCCGGGGTTATTTATCGTGTATTGGTAATTGTAAGCTACTCCATCATAATCTCAATCTGCGAGGAACTTGCCTACTATATTATTGCTCATTTTACGAATGTTACGATTCAATTCGACACCCTCCCTGAAATAACATTTACATCCATTTCTTTTATATGTGATCTGTTAATCATCTTGATTATCATGGTCATTCACATTATTAAAAAGAAAAAGGCCGGTGTAAAGTCAAAAAAATATGCAGCACTTCTGATCCTTATTCCGGCCTTATCCTGCATATTGGTTCTGTTGCCATCCTTTTTCCACATGAATAAAACCGACCCTGATGCTTACCTGATTCTTGTCATCTTTCTGCTTATTATTAATATCGTAAACTACATACTGCTTCAGAGCGTCTTAAAAGCTGAATCACTTGCCCAGGAAGCAGGACAGCTTACCGAGCAGGTAAACTATCAGCGACAAAAATACCAGCAGCTTGGAGATGCCTATAAAAACATTCGTGGATTCATGCACGATACAAAAAAGCATCTGTTCTATATTGAAACCTGTGTAAATGAAAAGCATTATGATCAGATCATTCCATATGCCAGAGAAACCATGTCCGATCTGGAAGCCAGATATTGTACTGTAAATACAGGGAATCTAGTCATTGATGCTTTTATAAGCAATCTGATGCTTCGGACTGTCCGCCACAACATCAAACTCACAACCAAACTAAAAATTGACAATGATCTTGTTCCATGTGACGATTATCATATGACTATCATTCTTGGCAACCTGTTAGACAATGCGTTAAATGCCTGTCTGGAAGAACATGGTGGTGAGATTAACATCAATATTCAAACGGTTGAACATACCTTTACGATCTATATTACAAATACCTATCACTTCCCTGTGGGAAAAGAACCTCCGGAAGATATTGAAAATCTGGACTTCATACATGGATACGGTCTGAAAAATGTAAAGAACTCTGCAGAAGCCTGTGGTGGTTTCTGTCTGATCAACTATAATCCAGGACTTTATTCTGTAACCGTTATCATTCCAGAAAAAAAACGAACTACCTGAAACATATAAAATATTTCCCTGTCAACCAGAGATATACCCATGTGTTTCCGGTAGTTTTCTTTTTATCAGAATATATATCCTTAAGCCGAAAAAAAGCCCCAACCCAGCAGCTTCAAATATCTGCCAAATTAGGACTTTTGTAGTGGGCCGCCGGGGGCTCGAACCCCGCACACCCTGATTAAGAGTCAGGTGCTCTACCAAATGAGCTAGCGGCCCGAAGTCGTTTTTATTTTGTTATCTCGCCGACAACGAAATTGATTATATAACATAGTTTATCCAAATGCAAGCATTTTTTTCAAAAAATTTTAACTTTTTTTAATATCGGTTATTTGCATAGATTTTATGCAGATTTTTGTACTTTTTTCCTATTGATTTTTACCTTCTTCTATTGTAGCAGCGCGGTTTCTTTTCTCTCTTGCAGCAATCCTGATTCAAAATTTTTTTCACTTCCTCATATCCCCTGTATAAACAAACACACCATTTGTTAAATCCTTTTTTGCAGTAACAGCATGCAGTCACCTTTTTCTGAAATTTATGATTTCCCATTCACAAAAACACCTCCGCTTTTCATCCAACTTCTGACGGACAAAAACCTCATCCCCACCAAAAAAAGCCTCCTATACCATATTATATGAAGAAACCGGAATAAGTTCCCGGTAATTCCTGATATCACCATCAAAACCCACGAAAAAACATAAAAAAAACAGCCCCGCTATTTACTTTAAAAGTATAATGTTGATATAATGGAACAATGAGCAATGCAGAATTACATATATATAGAACGAGCGGAAGCTTGCTTACAGCGAGTTCTATATATATGTAATTCTATAGTGCGAAGCACTACACCGAGCCGTCAGGCGAGGTGGGCATTGCGAATTGACCACATGGTGGGCATTGCGAATTAAGATTATTTTGGAGGAACACCCTCGTGAGACTTAGAAACGTAAAAGGCTCCAGAGAGACAATCGCCGACAACAAATACGTCGTACACGACGAAGAAAGCATGAAAGGCAAATGGAGCGAATTTTTTGGAAATACAAATCCCATCCACATCGAGATCGGTATGGGAAAAGGACAATTTATTATGGAGCTTGCCAGACGGAATCCGGATATCAACTATCTCGGTATCGAGAAATATTCCAGCGTTCTAGTGCGCGCCATCGAGAAACGTGAACAGGAAGAAGGCATGACCAATCTTTATTTTATAAGAATGGATGCCGAATATATCGAGAATGTCTTTGCAGAGAATGAAGTAGCAAATATCTACCTGAACTTCTCTGATCCATGGCCAAAAGATCGCCATGCCAAGAGACGTCTGACTTCAACTCACTTTTTCGAACACTACGATCATATCCTTGCGCCGGACGGACGTGTTATGTTCAAGACAGATAACCGTCCATTATTTGACTTCTCCTTAGAGCAGGTTCCGGAAGCAGGATGGACACTTGAAAACTACACATATGATCTGCACCATTCCGAATACAACGAAGGAAATATCATGACAGAATACGAAGCAAAGTTTTCTGCTCTTGGTACCCCGATCAACCGGCTGGTTGCATATCGAACAAAGAAATAGCATTGGAGAATAACCGTTCATGAAGATAAGAAAGAACCCGAAGAAAAACAGGACAAGACATGCAATTCCTGTCGTTATCCTGTCCACTGTTCTGTTATTTACCATGAGCGTTTTCTATATAGACAGCACGTCATCCTCTGCTGCCGGAACAGACCATTTGTTTCTTCCAGACAGTACAGTTACGAATACGGCATCTGATGACTCTACAAACGAAGGATCAGATAACAGCACAGATGAGGATGGAACAACTGAATACTTAGTTACAACCGAGTACCCTGATGAACCGGGCAAAGCACCGGAGCTTGCGTCCAACTATGCCATCGTACTGGACGCAAATACTGGGAATATTCTATATCAAAAAAACGCTTTTGATAAACAGTACCCGGCAAGTATCACGAAGATTATGACCTTCTTACTTGCCATTGAAAATACAAAGCTGACCGATACTGTAACAATGTCACACGATGCCGTCTTCGGCATTGATCGAGGAAGCAGCCATATCGGTCTGGATGAAGGTGAACAGATCTCTATGGAGGATGCCCTCTATGGTATGATGCTGGAATCCGCAAATGAAGTTGCATGGGGCATCGGAGAATTTGTCTCTGGTGGGAGCATCGAAGATTTTGCTAAGATGATGAATGAACGTGCAGTCAAGCTTGGCTGCTTGGCACTCATTTTGTAAATGCAAATGGTCTTCCGGATGAGAACCATTATACCACCTGTTATGACATGGCATTAATAACCAAAGCCTGTCTGAAACACGATGAATTTCGTAAAATAACAGGTACCAGAAATCATGTCATTGGACCGACAAATATTTGCGAGGAAGAACGCCAGCTCTGGCAGCACTGTAAAATGACAAATCCCGACAGCAAATATTACTATGAATACTGCGAAGGCGGTAAGACCGGTTATACAAATGATGCATTAAATACCCTTGTTACCTGGAGTAAAAAAGGTGATACCGAACTGATCTGCGTTCTGATGAACTGTAACGGTGCAGCAAATACCTACACTGACAGCAAAGCCATCTATGAGTATTGCTTCCGGAATTATAGTCTCCAGACACCTCTGGCCGACTATACCTTTGACAGCACCCAGACATCACAGACGCTTGATTATTTGAACTCCTATTACAAGACTGATTCCGGTTCTGATATTACATTGCAGATTGATAAGGACTATAAACTGAATTTTAATAAAAATGATGATATTAAGAAATTAACTTACAGTATCGAATATAACAAAGAACCGGTAAAAGATGGAGATACTTATACCGTGGGGCATCTGATTCTCTCCTATGGCGGAAATATGATAGGAACAACAGATCTTACCGTAACCGGCTATAACCCGGATGGGAAACAGATTTCATCAAATAACACAGAACATGCAGCCGATGCAACAGTTGCAGCCTCTGCAGCAAAAAAGAAGCTGTCGATCCATCCATTGTGGATCATTCTTGCAGTTCTGCTTCTTCTTGCCGTATTGTTTGTGGCCTATCTGATCCATATACAGAAAGCAAGAAAGCATCAACGCGCGCTTCAGGCAGCAAGAAAAAAACAATATGAAGAACGCAGACGACAGCTTCAGGAAACATTTGATAATGACCTTGACGAGTAAGGTACAATAGAAACAACAAAACCTCTTAACAGATATAGAGGAGAATGGAGAATATCATGGATATTTCAACAACGGAAAATCTGAAAACAGTGCGGGATTCCAATCAGGAAATTCTGGACTACTTCAACGAACTGTATGTAGAGAAACTGGAACAGATCCAGGCTCTGAAAACAGAACAGTTTGAATTAAAGATTAAAATTGATGAACTTATGAAAACACTGGAGGTCTACTCCTTTAAAAACAGTGCCGGACATAATGTCTTTTCTCCATTTTCTACAACGACAACAACGCAGGAAGAAAAAGCTGCACAGATTGAACAGGAATTAAAAGAGCTGAACGCTTCTAATGCTGCTCTTACAACAAAGATCCACTGCTTACAGGCAGATGCCGACGAGCTGAAGGGCAGGATCACACGCATTCATACAGCAACCAAAAAGCTGGATGCTTTTCTGGATGAAATGGCAGAAGAATTCACAAAGGAAGCGGTTGCATTGGAAAAAGAGCCGGTTGAAGAAGACCTTCCGGTTATCAATCATGGCTTCAATATTCTTCGTCTGAAAAAATACGATCAGGATAAATTAGTACAATCCTTACATACCGATATTCTGGAGCAATTAGATCGAACCAGACATACTCTGGATTCCCTGTCATGGCTGATCAAGTCGGATGTCAACCGGGCAAAGATCACACTTGATGAACTCATCGACTCAACTGCATCCATGGAAGATTCTCTGAATGCTATCCTTTTGGGACTTACCGGTGACATTGATGCAACTGTACCGATTGAAACCTTATTAGAAGATACCATTTTCCGATACAAAGATGCTTATCCAGAATGTGTCATTGAATCTGACATTGACTGTCCGGATGCTTCGATCGAGATTCCGGAAATTATCACGATCAGTCTGATCCGTATACTGTCTGAATGTCTGGACAATGTATATAAGCATGCAAATGCAAATCGTGTTGGTATCAACATTCAGATCTACAGTGATCAGATATCGGTACATATCAATGATAACGGCATCGGCATTGATGAGAATTACAGTCACACCTCTCCATGGAACAGTGGACTTCACCGCATTCAGGAGATTATTTATTTGTTAAATGGACAACTTAAGATAGAAGGTGATATCATCAGTGGAACAGATATCCGTTTTTCTATCCCGATTGAAATAATGTAGATTATGGGTTCTCCCCCTTAATTATGAAATGAAAGAAAAATAAGGACATTTCCTTAATATATAAGAAAGAATTTGAAAGGACAACCTTAATTATGAAAGAAAAAATCGTAAATCTGATTGCAAATCATGTAGAAGGCATGACTGCTGAAGAAATTGCAACTTTTATTGAGATACCACCAAAGCAGGAGCTTGGCGACTATGCATTTCCTTGCTTCAGACTGGCAAAGACTATGCACAAAGCACCAAACCTGATCGCAGCCGATATCAAAGAAGCTATTGGTGATATTGATTTTCTCGATAAGATCGATGTTCAGGGCGCATATCTGAACTTCTTCGTAAAGAAAAATATCTTTGTCCAGACCATGATCGAATCAGCATTAAAGGACAACTTCGGCGGTTCCGATGAAGGTGCAGACAAGGTTATCTGCATCGATTACTCCTCGCCAAACGTAGCAAAGAACTTCCACGTTGGACACCTCAGAACTACTATCATCGGTAATTCCCTCTATAAGATCTATTCCAAACTCGGCTATAAAGTAATCCGTATCAACCACTTAGGTGACTGGGGTACACAGTTTGGTAAGCTGATCGTTGCATATAAAAACTGGGGAACAAAGGAAGCAGTTGAGAAAGATGGCGTTGCCGAGCTTATGCGTCTCTATGTAAAGTTCCATGAAGAAGCAGACCAGAATCCGGAGCTTGTAGATGAAGCAAGAGCATGGTTCAGCAAGATGGAGCATGGGGATGAAGAAGCACTCTCGATCTGGCAGTGGTTCAAGGACATCAGCCTTGTAGAATACAAACGTACCTATGACCTTCTGGGTATGGATTTTGATTATTATCTCGGTGAAAGCTTCTATCGTGACAAATGTCAGGAAGTTGTTGACCAATTGACAAATGCGAACCTGTTAAAGGAAAGCGAAGGTGCTATGATCGTAGATCTGTCCGACTATGATATGGCTCCATGTATCGTTACAAAGAAAGATGGAAGCTCCATCTATGCAACCCGTGATCTGGCTGCTATTTTCTATCGTAAGAATACCTATCATTTCACAAAATGCTTATATGTAACCGGACAGGAACAGAAGCTGCATTTTGCACAGGTATTCAAGGTAGTTGAGCTTCTTGGAAATGACTGGGCGAAGGATTCTCTGGTTCACATTCCTTATGGACTGGTAAGCTTAGAGGGTGCAAAGCTTTCAACCAGAAGCGGAAATATCATTTATGCAGAAGATATTCTGCATGATGCAATTAAAAAGAGTTTTGAAATCATCTCAGAAAAGAGCCCGAACCTTCCTGATAAGGAAGAAGTTGCCAAGATCGTCGGCGTTGGCTCTGTTCTGTTCAATGACCTTTATAACCAGCGTATCAAGGATGTATCCTTTAGCTGGGATAAGGTATTAAACTTTGACGGTGAGACCGGTCCTTATGTTCAATACACACATGCAAGATGCTCCAGCGTTGTAAGACTTGCTGAGAATTTTGATCCTGCAAAGCCGGTTGATTACAGCACGATCTCTGAACCGGATGCTATGAATCTCTTAAAAGAGATCAGCCGTTTCCCTAAGGTTGTATCGGATGCAGCAGAGAAATACGAACCATCTGTTGTTGCAAGATTCGCTGTCGATGTTGCTCAGGCATTTAACAAATTCTACAACTCCACACGTATCAACGTACCGGAGGAAAATGTAAAGAATGCCCGTGTCATGCTGACATACCTTACAAAGAAAACTCTTCACGATGCATTAGAGCTTCTCGGAATCAATGCACCGGAAGCTATGTAAATCAGGTGATCTTTCATGTCGAAACGATTAAATAAGACTATTAAATGGGATAAACTCGATAACACTGCCAACCTGTTTCCTGTCATTGTAAGCGAAAATGTAAGCAACGTTTATCGTATTTCCGTTACATTGACAGAAGACATAGATGCAGAGCTCCTGCAAAAGGCACTGGATAAGATTCTTCCATTTTTTGATGTGTTTAATCACAAACTAAAAAATGGGATCTTCTGGTATTACTTTGAAGCAAATGAACGACCTGCTCCAAGGGTAATGCCAGAAGACACATACCCTTGTCTGTATATCAATCCCTATACAAATAATGAATATCTGTTCCGTGTTACCTACTATCAGAAACGGATCAATCTGGAAGTCTTTCATGTCTTAACAGATGGAAATGGTGCTCTTATTTTCCTGAAGGAACTGACTTATCAGTACCTCCGGTACAAATACCCGGAACTTGCTGAAAAAGCAGGTAATACCTTAAATGCAGATTCCTCGTTGGATATCGAGGACAGCTACAAGAAGAACTATATAAGACCTGCCAAACGTTCCTATAAAACGGAAAAAGCAGTTATCTTAAAAGGTGAAAAGCTGCCTTTTAATCATTTTGCTATCCTGCACGGCTATATCCCGGTTTCCGAGATCAAACAGGCGGCAGCAAAATATGGTGTAACCATCAACCAGTATCTGCTTGGAACATTTACATGGGCAATCTACAAAGAATACCTGAAAGGGCAGCCTTCCAAGCGTCCGATCAGCACCGTTGTTCCTGTAAATCTTCGCCCATATTTTAATTCCAATACAACGAAGAACTTCTTTGCCGTTGTCTCTGCTTACTTCAAGCCGGAGAAGGATACTTATACATTTGAAGATGTTCTGCACATCATCGCAGATAGTCTGAAGGAACAGATCAATAAAGAAAATCTGGAGAAGCTGTTATCCTATAACGTTTCCAATGAAGTGAATTTTATTATCCGTGCCGTTCCGCGTGTCTTTAAGAGCATCGCCATGCGCCGTATTTATAAAGCTTCATTAAAAGCAAATACATCAACGATCACCAACCTTGGAGTTGTATCCGTTGATGATATATATAAGGAATATATCGACCGCTTCCATGTCGTTCTGTCGATGTCCAAAGGACAGTTCATCAAAGGAAGTGTCATCAGTTATAAGGATACACTGGTCTTCACCTTCAGCTCTGCCATTCGTGAAACATTTATACAGAAAGAATTTTTCCGCCAGATGGTTCGGGATGGGATTCATGTATCGATAGAAAGTAACGGGGTGTATTATGAGTAAATGTAGACGTTGTAATATAGATGTTCTGGATCACTCCCTTTCATGCCCTTTATGTAACGGAGTTCTGGAATATGATCCGGTGAAAGATCCGGAAAGCGAAAAAGACTTTCTTGACCATAGTCAAGAAACTGGTGAAAAGTCAAAATCTGTTATGTATCCGGACATTACACCTGCAATGCGTCGTATGCGATTTGTTATCAAACTGACAATTTTTTGCAGTATTGTTGTAGAAGGAATCCTGATCCTGATCAACTACCTGACATATTCAAAGGTCAAATGGTCAGCTCTTTGTGGAATCGGACTTGCATATGCCTGTTTTTCACTGATCTATTCATTCAGGCACAATAAGAGTCATCGAAAAAAAATGCTGGTACAGGCAATTTTCATCATGCCCGTTCTTGTATTGATTGATTATATCCTTGGATATACCGGGTGGTCAATTGACTTTGCAATACCTTGTGTTATTGCAATGCTTGACATTGCAATTCTTGTATTGATGATTATTAATACTGAAAACTGGCAATCCTATATTTTATTACAGGTATATATCATTATTATCTGTGTGATCCTGACAATACTTATGCTTACCGGAAAGTTCTTCAAACATGATTTCTTTATGATCATTGCAGATATTATGAGTGCTCTGTTGCTCGGTGGTACACTGGTGTTCGGAGATCGACCTGCAACAACAGAACTAAAACGTAGATTTCATGTATAGAATTATATTTCAGGCATAGATATTATTTTATAAATGACATCACAGATAATATTCTACAAATATAAATATCTTAAAATACAAATTATCTTATAGTAAAAGCAGTGCCAGCAATTATTTTTCGTTGTGCACTGCTTACTATTAACTAAATTTAGAAAGAGAGATTTTATTAAATGGCACTTTTAGATAAATTAACCTCTGGTTCTTCTACTCCTCCTGATACTTCAGGAATGAGCAAACAGGCAAAGCTTGTATGTGAACTGGTCGCTGATTTTAACAGCAATAATCTTCTTACGCAGATCAGAAATAACAATCGTTCCAAAAGCGACATTGATAAAACATACAAATATCCCGATCACTTTACCAGTGAATTGATTGAAACTAAAAACTTCAAAATGGAACTGTTAAAGTGGAAAAATTCTCATAATCCATATGTTGTCCTGCAACTTCATGGTGGTGGTTATGTTGGAGCTTTTAAAACACAGTATCGTATGTTTGCCGGATTATATTCGGAACTTGGAAAAGGTGCATCCGTCTTATCCATTGACTATAGGGTTGCTCCTGAAAATCCATATCCTGCAGCATTAAATGATGCTTTATATGCATATGATTGGCTGCTAAATCATGGATACTCGGAAAACCATATTATTCTTGCTGGTGATTCTGCAGGTGGCGGACTGGCTATGGCTCTCTGCCATTATCTTACAGACCGTGACCGTATTCTTCCTGCCGGAATCGTAGCTATGTCACCATGGACAGATCTGACTGCAAGCGGATCATCCTATACAGAAAACTTTGAGATTGATCCTCTCTTTGGCAATACAAATGAAAGTCTGATCTATAACAGTGTATATCCCGGAAATCACGATCTGACAGATCCATATATTTCACCATTGTTTGGAGATTTCACTGGTTTTCCTCCAATGCTGATTCAGGTTGGATCAAATGAAATGCTTTTATCCGATTCTGTTCTGGTTGCTGAAAAAGCCAAGTCACAAGGTGTAAAAGTACGCTTATCCATCTACGAGAACATGTTTCATGTATTTCAAATGGGTATGACTCTTATGCCCGAGTCCAAAAAGGCATGGGTGGAAGTTTCCAAGTTTTTAGAGCAAATGATGATATTATAATCTTGATATGTCACACACATAAAACAGGATTGTCTTAATCTAAAGGGGCAATCCTGTTTTTATGTTTCACGTGAAACATAATCTTAATTAATAACTTATTGTTTCATGTGAAACATTCCTTGTAAATTTTTCAACATTTTTCAAAATAATAGTAGATATTTCTACACAATGGTGTTATAATAAGAGCATCGAAGACGCAGTCTACGTTTCGATAAGATTGATGTGACTACACATGATATAGCAAAATTTAATCCCCCCCTTTTTTTAAATTGCTCTTTCCGGAGCCGCTATATTATGTTACGTCACATCTTTCCTTTTTTATTAGACTATTACAAAATTCCCGTTCTACTGATTATTCAATAATTAGTGTAACGGGGATTTGTAATATATAGAGATATTTTCATTTCATTAATCCTATTATAGTGATATAATGGAACACGGAATCAATAAACAAACATTTAATCTGT